>JALWLQ010000138.1 GCA_027084095.1 Persephonella sp. | reverse complement strand
TAAGAACTCTTTCCCCGCATGCCATATAATAGCTCCTTTAAGGGCAAACTCTAAAAAATCCAGATTAACCCTCTGGAAATCAACTAAATCTATAATCCGTGCTGTGTCAACCCAGTAATTTAGATTTTCTTTCAGATTTAAAAAAATCTCATCATCTATTTCTTCGGTATAAAAAAGTCCAATATCAATATCAGAATATCTGGAACCTTTATCTAATGCTGAGGAACCGAACAATATAACACATACTTTATCCTTATCTAAAAGTTTAAATATCTCATCTAAAATCTGCTGTTTTATTTCTGGTTTAACATTCATATTATGTTCCGTGTTCCCAGCTTGATAGATATTCTTTTTGTTCGTCTGTTAGCTGGTCTATCTTTATTCCCATTGCATTTAGTTTAAGTCTGGCAACCTCAAAGTCAAGCTCATCAGGGACTTTGTATACTTTAGGTTGTAGTTTTTGATGGTTTTTGACAAGATATTCGGCAGATAAAGCCTGATTTGCAAAGGACATATCCATAACTGCAGCTGGATGTCCTTCTGCTGCTGCAAGGTTTACCAGTCTTCCTTCTGCCAGAATATATATTCTTCTACCATCTGGAAGCTGATATTCCCTTACATTTTCCCTTATATCCCTTTGGGAAACTGCCATCTCTCTAAGAGCTTTCAGGTTTATCTCAACATCAAAGTGCCCTGAGTTTGCAACTATACAACCATCTTTCATAACTTCAAAATGCTCTTTATCAACAACATTTATATTCCCTGTTACTGTAACAATGAAGTCAGCTATTTTTGCGGCTTCTTTCATAGGCATAACCCTATAGCCATCCATTCTTGCTTCAAGGGCTTTTAATGGGTCAACTTCAGTAACAATTACCTCTGCTCCCATACCTGCGGCTCTCATTGCTACTCCTCTACCACACCAGCCGTATCCTGCCACAACAAATATAGAACCTGATAAAAGTCTGTTTGTAGCCCTGAGAATTCCGTCTATTGTTGATTGTCCTGTTCCGTATCTGTTATCAAAAAGATGTTTTGTGTATGCATCATTTACAGCTATCACAGGGAATTTTAAAACTCCGTCCTTTTCCATAGCCTTGAACCTGATTACTCCGGTGGTGGTTTCCTCAGTTCCACCGTATATATTTGGAATAAGCTCCTGTCTTTCTTTGTGGAGCGTTGATATTAAGTCCCCGCCATCATCCATGGTTATATTGGGTTTTCTGTCTAAAACCTCTTTTATATGTTGATAGTAGGTTTCTGTATCTTCCCCGTGAATTGCAAATGTTGGAATATCAAAATATTTAACCAGTGCAGCTGCCACATCATCCTGAGTGGATAATGGATTTGAAGCAGTTAGATAAACATCTGCCCCGCCTGATTTTAGGGTTATCATTAGATTTGCTGTTTCTGTGGTGACATGGAGACATGCTGCTATTGTGATGCCTTTTAGAGGTTTTTCTTTTTCAAATCTTTCTCTGATTTGTCTCAGGACAGGCATATCCTTTTCTGCCCATTCAATTCTGAGTTTTCCTTTGTCTGCAAGGGATAAATCCTTTACATGATATTCCATAAAAATCCTCCGTATTTTGTGTGTAGTAGTTATTATACTATGTGCTTCACAATTAAAGGGAATTTTGCTAATCTATAGACAATAATAAAAACAGGGAGAATATAATGGGAGAGTTTGAACCGGTAATTGGTCTTGAAGTCCACGTTCAGATGGCAACCCAGACCAAATGTTTTTGCTCCTGTAAAGTTGAGTATGGAGCCGAACCTAACACAAATGTATGTCCAGTATGTTTAGGAATGCCCGGTAGCTTACCTGTTTTAAATAAAAGAGCCCTTGAGTATGCAATAAAGGCATCCCTTGCTTTAAACTGCAAAGTTCATGAGCTTTCTGTATTTGCAAGGAAAAACTATTTCTACCCAGACCTGCCAAAAGGATACCAGATTTCCCAGTATGATAAACCCCTTGCTACAGATGGTTATATAGACATAAAAGTTGATGGAAAAACAGAAAGAATTAGAATTCACAGGCTTCACATGGAGGAGGATGCTGGAAAAACAATACATGAAGGGAAATACTCTTATGTAGATTTAAACAGAGCAGGAACACCTCTTATGGAAATTGTTTCTGAGCCGGATATCCGTTCTGCTGTAGGTGCAAGGCTTTATCTGGAAAAACTGAGAAACATAATGAGATATATTGGCGTGTCTGATGCAGATATGGAAAAAGGTCAGCTTAGATGTGATGTAAATATTTCTCTCAGGCCTAAAGGTGAAGAAAAATTTGGAACAAAGGTTGAAATAAAAAATATAAACTCCTTTAGATTTGTTCAGAAAGCTATTGAGTATGAAATAGAAAGACAGGCAAAAATCCTGAAAAAAGGCGGTGAGATAGTTCAGGAAACAAGGCTTTTTGATGAAAAAACAGGTAAAACATTCACAATGAGAACAAAAGAAGAAGCCCATGACTACAGATACTTCCCAGACCCAGACCTTATACCTGTAAGAATAACAGCAGCTTTTATAAATCAGATTAAAGAAAGCCTTCCTGAGCTTCCAGATGAGAAAGAAAAAAGATATGTTCAGGAGCTTAAACTGACTGAATATGATGCAGAAGTTCTGGTGGCCGATAAGGACAGGGCAATTTTCTTTGAAAAGGCAGTTGAAGCCTATTCAAAAAATCCGAAGGCAATAGCAAACTGGATTATTAATGAGCTTTTAGGAAAGCTAAATGAAGAGGGACTTGATATAACAGAAAGCCCAGTAAAACCTGAGCATATTGCCCAGATTGTTGAGCTTATAGACAGCGGAGCAATATCATCTAAGATAGCAAAAGAGGTTTTTGAAGAGGTATTCAAAACAGGTAAAGAGCCTAAACAGATTGTTGAGGAAAAAGGACTTAAACAGGTATCTGACGAAGGAGAAATAAGAAAAATTGTTGAGGAAATTCTTGCAAATCACCCTGCAGAAGTTGAGAAATACAAAGCTGGAAATACAAAACTAATGGGATTTTTTGTTGGACAGGTAATGAAAGCAACAAAAGGTAAAGCCAATCCAAAAATTGTAAATAAAATACTATCCCAGCTATTAAATGGATAAGATAGACACCCAGCTATTAAACAGAGTTTTATC
>JALWLQ010000137.1 GCA_027084095.1 Persephonella sp. | reverse complement strand
GTTTTAAAAGAAAAGCGATAATTTAAGCGGGTTTTAGAAAATCTTTAATAATTTGTTTTTCTCCTACATTTTCAAAAATGACTATTGCTTTGTTTCCTGAAATAGATTTCACAACACCTTTTCCAAATACATCATGTTTAACAAGCTGTCCTATTCTTATACCTGAAGATGAAGAAAAGGCCTTATTTCCATAGCTTGCAGCAGGTTTTGTAGATTTCTGAGATTTTTTAACCACTCCCTTATCTGCCAGTATTTTTACACTGTCTTTGATACTTTTCAGAAATCTGGATGGTTTGGTTTCATTAAGATAACCACTAAAAGATGCCCTCTGTTTTGTATAAGTCATAAATAATTTCTCTTTTGCCCTTGTAATTGCTACATAGAATAATCTTTTTTCCTCTTCCATCTGCTCAATATCCTCAAAAGACCTTCCACTTGGGAATATTCCATCTTCCAGTCCTGCGATAAACACCACAGGAAATTCCAATCCTTTGGCAGCATGGACAGTCATTATTTTTACAGTATTTGAGTTTTCCAGATTATCCTGAGCCTGTGAAAGAGAACTTTCTTCTAAAAATTCCATAAATGTTTTTCCGCTTTTTTCTACTTCTTTCAGAGCATTGAAAAGCTCATGAATATTGGCAACTCTGTCTTCCCAGTCTTTGTATTTATCCATCAAATAATCTTCATATTTAATAACATCTACCACATACTTTGCTGTGTTTGCAGGGGAGGTATTTGCATGGTTTCTCACGTACTCAATCAGTTCAAGAAATTCCTGAAGCCTGAGCTGGATTTTTTTTGACAAGGATGGATAAGCATCATGCAGAGCCTGAAGCCAGTCTGTTTCATAAAATTGCTTTATTTTTTGAATTGTTTTTTCTCCTATTCCCCTGGAAGGCAGATTAATTATCCTTTTAAATGCCTGTGTATCGGTCGGAATTAAAGCAAATCTAAGATATGCAAGGATATCCTTTATCTCAGCCCTTTCATAAAACTTAACTCCGCCTATAACCTGATATGGAATGTTATGCTTTATAAAAGCTTCTTCAATATTACGGGATAGATAAGACATTCTTACAAGCACGGCAAAATCTGAGTATGAATATCCTTCTTCCTTTGTTATGGATTTTATTTTTCTGGCTATAAAATCACTTTCTTTTTTATCTGTTTCCAGAATTATTAGATATATATCTTCTCCGCCTTTTTTATCTGTCCATAGATTTAAAACCTTTTCTTTCCAGCGACCTTTTATATCAGATATTACTTTGTTTGCCACCGATAGTATCTTTTCTGTGGAACGGTAGTTTCTTTCAAGTTTTATTATTTTGGTGTTGGGGAAATCATTTTCAAAATCCAGTATGTTCTCAGGATTTGCACCTCTCCATGTGTATATACATTGCTGAGGGTCTCCCACAACGGTAATACAATCTCTGTTTCCGACAATCTGCTTTAAAATCTCATGCTGAACAAGGTTGGTATCTTGATACTCATCTACCAGAATATAATCAAACTTTTCCTGCCATTTTTTCAGGATTTCTGGATTTTCTTTAAATAGCTTGACAATATTAAGCAGTAGGTCATCAAAATCCATTGCATTACTAAATGCCAGATGCTCCTGATATTTTTGATAGATTTTTGGAAGATGAGGCATGGTAAAGGCATAAAAGTCCAGTATTGATTCATCCAGATTTTGTTTAATCTGGCTTATTATATTTTTCAGCCTTTCAGGTTTATAAACCTCGCTATCAAGGTCTAACTCTTTTATCACATCTTTTAAAACTTTTTTGCTGTCTTCCTCATCATATATAACAAAGTCATTTTTATATCCAATATGCTCTGCTTCTATTCTGAGGATTTTTGCAGAAAGGCTGTGGAATGTTGTTATCCATTCAGGTTCATTTTGTAAATCAAGGGCTTTGACTACCCTTTCTTTCATTTCATTGGCTGCTTTATTTGTAAATGTGATAGCAAGTATTCTATTAACAGGAATACCAAATTTTTCCACAAGATACATTATTTTGTGTGTTATAACCCTTGTTTTCCCTGAACCTGCCCCTGCCAGAACAAGAAGCGGTGAACTAAAGTATTCTACAGCCTCTTTTTGCTGGGGGTTTAAACCTTCTAATATATCCATACTTCCTCCGTGAGAAAAAACTGTATCTATTATAGGACAACAGAGGAAAAATTTGGGAAGAAAAAAGAAAAAGGCAAGGAGGAAGCCTTGCCTGAGAAACTTTTATGTCTTGAATTCTTCAAGAATTTTACTGAGATTTTCTGTCATTGTATATAGATGCTCTGTTGCTTTGGCAATTTCTTCAACACTCTGGGTGTTGGCAGTTGAAATCTCATTAATCTTTTCTATATCAGCTATAATTCCCTTGATTTCTTCTACTATTGCTTTAATGGATTCTGATGCGTCTTCTGAGACTTCGGCTGTTTCTTTCATGGTGGTTGTTATGTTGTTTACATCCTCTTCAACTTTTGAGGATTCCTCTGCAAGTTTATTGACAGCCTGTGCATTGCTGGAGATTTTTTCGGCTATGTTATTTATATGGGTTAAAAGCTCCATAATGGTGTTTGTTATATTTTCAACATACTCCCTTGATTTTTCTGCAAGGTTTCTTACTTCATCAGCAACAACTGCAAATCCTTTTCCAAATTCTCCAGCTCTTGCTGCCTCAATAGCAGCATTAAGGGCAAGCAGGTTTGTCTGATTTGCTATATCCTCAATAAGTTTAAGAACCTCTTTTGTTTTTTCTGTGGCTTCTTTTAGTGCTTCAAGCTCCTGAACAATTTTGATTTCTTCTGCAGCACTGGATTTTACAGTTTCTATGAGACTTGAAATCTTACCTTTTGCTTCATCAAGTGTTTCACTTGCCTTTATTATTTTTTCTTTGGTCTGTTCAAGTTTTTCTACAGAAACCTCAAGGGGTTTTCTTATAGAGTGGGCTTTTGTTGTTGTGTTATTGACTATATGAGTTTCCTCTTCTGCTCTTTTCTCTATTTCTGTTGCAGTTGCAGAAAGCTCAGCCGCAATAGATGTATTTTCCTGGGAAGCAATTTTTGCCTGTTCAATGGCTTCTCTTGAGGCTTCAATCAGGTAGTTAATAGAGTCTGCAATATTTTTCATCTCATCATTTGTATTTATTCTGACTTTTTTCGTGAAGTCTTTTGTATCAGCTA
>JALWLQ010000136.1 GCA_027084095.1 Persephonella sp. | reverse complement strand
CTGTCAGGTATCAGTATCAAGAAAAAAATTGCAGAGATGGTAATATCAGCCTTTACAGCAGCCGGAATTGCATATATTTTTGGTTCAATAATGCAGTCTGTATTTGGAATAGAAGTTTAGGAGGAAAGGAATGCCTTACAGTATGACAGGGTTTGGATACTCAATAAAAAATTTTGATGAGTATGAGATAGAAGTTCGTATAAAATCCGTGAATAACAAAGGAATTGATATATCCATAAAAGGCCCCCGTGAAATTCTGTTTTTTGTTGAGCTGGACATCAGGAATACCATAAAAAAATATTTTGAAAGGGGTAGTTTTCAGGTTTATGTAAATATCAAATATACAAAACCAAAAATATTAATGAATATTGAAAATATGAAAACTGCCCTTGAAAGTGTTAATCAGATGCTTTCACAGCTTGGCTTAAAACCTTCTGATGACAAAATATTTGACCTTGTTTCAGGACTTGCATCGGAGCTTGAAGAGGAAGTGGTAGATGAAACACTGAAAAAAAGAATTCTTGAGGTGGTAGAAGAAGCCTGCGAAAAACTGAAAGAGGAAAGGAAAAAAGAAGGAGAAAAGCTTATAGCAGACATACAAAATAGATTATTAATAATAGAAGAAATTGTTAAAAAGATAGAAAAGGAAAAGGATGAAATCATAGAAAAGGCAAAAGAAAAAATAACCGAGAAAGTGAAAGAACTTCTTGGAGAAGAATACTCCGAAAGGGCTTTTATAGAGGCTACACTCCTTGCAGAGAAAATGGACATAACAGAGGAAATAGTCCGTCTAAAATCCCATATAAAAAGGTTCAAAGAGCTTATAAAATTAGACCAGCCTGTAGGTAGGAAAATGGATTTCTTATGTCAGGAAATGCACAGGGAAATAAACACACTTGGGAACAAAATGCCTGATTTTTCTCCTTACACAGTAGAGATGAAAACCCAGCTTGAAAAAATCAGACAACAGGTTCAGAATATAGAATAATGAAGAAGATAATACTTTTATTTGTGGCTTTAATACTGGTTTCCTGTGCAAAAACTTACGACCCATTAACAGGTAAAACAACATACACCCTTCTGCCTGAAAGCCAAGAAATCAAAATAGGTCAGATGTATGTCCCTCTGGCCATTGAGCAAAATGATGGCAGATACCCTGATAAAGAGGTTCAGGAATATATTTCCCAATTGGGACAGGAAATAGCAAAACATACACCAAGAAAGCTGAATTATAAGTTTTACGTGGTTAATACAGATGTAATAAATGCCTTTGCCCTCCCAGGAGGATTTATTTTTGTAAACCGAGGCCTTATACTCGCCCTTGACAAAGAAGACCAGCTGGCAGGTGTTCTGGCACACGAACTTGCCCACGTGAATGCACGACACCACGCTAAATTCCTTGAAAAAATGTATGGAATGAATTTACTTATGAACCTGGCAGCAATTTTTGCTTATCAGACAAAATACGGTAATGTTCTCATGCAATTTGGCGGTCTTGGAGCCCAGCTATTGTCATTAAAATGGAGCAGAGACCAGGAAAGTGAAGCAGACAGATATGGGGTTAAGTTTGCTTATGAGGCAGGTTATGACCCACGGGGAATTATAGAAACATTTTATATTTTTAAAAAAATGGACAAAATCCATCAACCAGAATGGTTGTTAACCCACCCCCTCCCAGATACAAGAATAAAACAGGTAAAAAAATTAATATCTCAGCTTGATTTGAATAAACCTCTAAAAGAAGATAGTCCCCGTTTCCATTACATAAAGAATAAATTAGAAAAGACAAAACCTTCTTATGACCTGTATAAAAAGGCTAAAATTAAACTGATAAAGGAAAAACAGATAACAGAGGCTTTAAATCTTGTGAACAAGGCGATAAAACTATATCCCCAAAACAATGCAGCACTTTCTCTGAAAGCACATATATTACTGAAACAAGAAAAATATTCTGAAGCTGTTAAATACGCTGTTAAGGCTGCCCAAATTGATGATATGTTTTTCAGACCCCATTTTTTTGCAGGTTATGGATATTTTAAATTAAAAAAATATAAAGAAAGCATAAAGTATCTTACAAAAGCAAAATCTCTTATACCTGATTTTCCAGATACATACTATTTTTTAGGTAGAGATTATGAAGCTCTTGGAAATATAAATCAGGCTATCAAAAATTATGAAAAGGCTCTTAAACTGACAGATGGAAAAAGAGGCTGGGAAGCAGACGCCAAAAGACGCCTGCAAAGGTTGTTAGGTTATTAAGGATATAGCTGTTCCCCTGTTTCAGGGTCGTATATGAATATGGCTTTTACAGGACAGGCCTCTGCTGCTCTGAATATTTCTTCTTCTTCCTCAGGTGTAAGGTCTAAAATAACTTCCTGCCTTTTTACATGCTGAGCTTTTTCCATGACTTCTTCTTTTGGTTTTTCTGGCTCAAGGATTACAGCCTTGTGTCTTTTATCAAGTTCAATATACTTGGTTTCCTCTGCACATGGACCAATTCCTTCGCAGATAGTTCTATCAACAACCACCTTTAATTTACCCATATTTTTCCTCCTTATTATGTTTATCAGTTTTAGATTATAATTGAAATAGGATATTTCTCAAAGGATATAAATCAATGAAAAATATTATATTAGCGTTTATCGGGGGATTATTGCTTGCACTTTCTTTACCTGGATATTTTATTCCTTTTGCATTTTTAGGGGGATTTTTTATTATTTTTTATCAAGCTTATAATAATTCCTTGAAAAAGGCTATCTTATATTCCCTCATTACAGGGATTTCTTTCAGTATTTTTTCGTTTTACTGGATTACCTATGCTATAAGCTACTATGGAGATGTTAATATTTTTGTGGCAGTTATTTTATTTATTCTGTTTTCTATTTTTTTCTCATTATTTTTGTTTGTCCCCTTTTCAGTATTTTTAAACTGGTTGCGAGATTACAAATATTCCATATTTTTAGCTCCTTTTTTGTGGGTTTTGCTGGAAAATCTAAGGGAGTTTATACCTTTTAGCGGTTTTCCATGGAATTTAATGGGATATTCCCTTTCTTATATAAACCCTATAGCCCAGATAACAGCCTATACAGGTATATATCTTCTTTCTTTTCTGTCTGTATTTTTCTCTGTAGCTGTTTATCTATTCATCCGTTCAAGAAATCTTTTATCTGCATCTTTAGTAGTTTTTAGTATTGCTATATTTGTGGTGATTTATATCTGGGGAGATAACAGAATTAAAAACTTCCAGCCGGAAGGTGTGCAGAAAAAGATAGCTGTCATTCAGGGAAACATAGATGAAAGTGAAAAAAATGACCCTGAAAAAGCACTGGAAATTACGCAAAAATATTTAGGCCTTATGAGAGAAGCTGCCAAACAGGATGTTGACCTGATTGTTTTGTCCGAGTCAGCAATTCCAACATATCCCCTTTTTAAGCCGGAAAGGGCTTTGTATGTGTATTTCAGACATTATTTAAAAAAGATTGGTGTTCCATTGATTTCAGGGTTTGATAATTATTACAAAGAAGGGGATAAATTAATACTTCATAACTCTATTTTTTTATTTGATGAAAAAGCCAATATAGTTGATTATTACAATAAGATTAAACTTGTACCCTTTGGTGAATATGTCCCTTTTCCATTTGGAATTTTCAAACCGTTATTTCCTTATCTACAGGGCTATGATTTCATACCGGGAAAAAAACAAAAAATATTAAAATACAGAGAGTTTAAAATTATTCCTCTTATTTGCTTTGAAGCAATATTTCCTGAGTTTGTGGCATCGTTTTCCCACAAGGGAAACCTGATAATAAATGCAACTAATGATGCATGGTTTGGCAACACAGTAGCACCTTATCAGCATTTTGAAATGGCACGGGTCAGGGCGATAGAAACAGGAAGATATTTTGTCAGGGCTGCCAATACAGGTATTTCTGCCGTTATAACTCCCACAGGAAAAATCAGTTCTTCAATAGGATTATTTAAAGAAGGTATCATTGTGGATAAGGTTTTCCTACTTGAAAATAGAACCTTCTTTAGTCAATATTATTATTATATTCAAATAAGCTATGTGATTATATTTTTATCACTAATTTTTGTGATAAGGAGCCAACTGTGGAAAAGATTAATGAAGAAGTAATATCTATACTGGTTAAACTGACTAAAAGTATCATTGGAGATAAGGCTGTTGAGCTGGTCTTAAATAATTTAGGTGAAAATGTATCAGGTAGGCAGCTGGTCTTTTCTTTTGCCGAAAAAATACAGGATTTATTTGGAGAAAAAGGTGGATTTTCCACAATGAGACAGTTGGGCAGAGAAGTTGCAAAAAGTATGATGGAGCAAAATCCAGAGGATAAATGGGAAGAAGTAATGGAACTAACTTTAAATGAGCTTGGTTTTGCTGAAAGAGTTGAAAGGGAAGAAAATGCTGCTTATATCTGTAAATGTGTTTTTTATGAAATTCTGGATGATAGACACTTAAATCCTATAGAGCACTCGGTATGCTGGGCAGGATGGGGATTTATCGAAGGATTTGCAAAGCAGATGTATGGAGCTAAAAGTGTCCAGTGGACAGAAAGGGATTATGAAAATGAAAAATGTAAATTTGAATATATTAGAGCATAAAAATATCTGAAAAAAATCTCAAAAATTTGACCTTTAAATCTTGCAAAAAAGATTAAACAATCATATAATATTAGCCTCTTATGGAGGGTGTAGCTCAGCTGGCAGAGCACAAGGTTGTGGCCCTTGGGGTCGCGGGTTCAAGTCCCGTCACCCTCCCCATTTCCTGTAATTGTTTATAATATATAAATGCAGGATTTGTCTGGAGGATTTATTTTTATGAAAAAACTATTTTTATACTTTTCTTTTGTGGTAGTAGCATTTATGCTTGCCGGCTGTAATGTAAACACCCAGAATGCATTTTCCAAAGAACCTAAAGTTCTTCAACCACTTACGGTAAAATATGGAAACTATGTTTTTCCTGTGCCTTCTAACTTTTCACTTAAGCAAGACCTCTCTATGATTTATGAAAATGAGGGTATAGTTAGAGCTTACCTTGTTTATGTAGGGAAAGCATCCACTTCAAAACTGCTTTATTTCTTTGATAAATACATGCCTAAAAATGGCTGGAAAAAAGAGTTATTTGTTGCCGGTGAAGAAACTACGGTGGCATATTCAAGGGATAGACAGCTAATTGTTATTAAAATAAAACAGGGACTTGGTGGAACAGTCCTGAGAATATTGCTGACAGCTAAATAAATCATATATTATAGACCGCACCTGCGGGTGTGGCGGAATTGGCAGACGCGCAGGATTCAGGATCCTGTGGGCGCAAGCCCGTGTGGGTTCGACTCCCACCACCCGCATACATGCGAGCGTGGCGGAACTGGCAGACGCGCGGGACTTAGGATCCCGTGGCCGCAAGGCCGTGGGGGTTCAACTCCCCCCGCTCGCACTTATTCAAATAGTTCTCAAAAGCCAAAAAATATTCATATGAAGTTTTAGATTTATAGCGGTATTTTCTTAAAGATGAAGAAGACCACCTCTGTTTCTGTTGAGGTAGTCCTCATACTATAAAGAAATCAGGATAATTATACAGTCCTTCTATTGTGAACTATTTTGCCTATGAACAGCAGAGATAGTAATATAAGCCATTCTAAGTAAGAATATTTTCCAGTAGTGTTCATATTACAACCTCCTCCACCGCCGCCGGTATCAGTCTGAGGAGTATATGCACTACCTGAGAGTTTAATCTTAATTGTACTGTACTGGGTGTTTGTTTCTATATTTAGATAATCTGAAAAGGTTCCATCTTCGCTGGAACTAAAAGATAGTTTGATTTCACATACCTGACCAAAGGTAAATGAATTTTCAGAACAGGTATCAGAAGTAATTTTAAATTTGGTATTACTTTCAAGATAGATACTGCCTATATCAAGGTTTCCGTTTCCTGTGCTCTTTATTTTAAAGGAGAACTCTTTTGTTTCACCAGTTTCAGATGAACCTACATCATAATAAAAGTTGGCGTTGTCATCTGTAATGTGTTTATCAAAACAGATTTTGGCAGAACTATCATTTCCTGAAATAGCATTATACGCATTAAGTCTGTTGCAAAAGGCAGAGTATCCTGAAAGGGAGAGTTTATTATCTCCTGAAGCAATAACATTTTTTATCAGGTCTGTATTTGTAGAGGTGTTATCTATAGACCTTAAAAGAGATAAAACTCCTGCAACCTGAGGTGCAGCCTGGGAAGTTCCAACATATCCTGCGTAATCATTAGTATCATCACCATCATTTGTATATTTATACAGATTAAGAATAAGTTGATTATTATTGACTTCTCCTCCTGGAGCGAAAATATTGACTGTGGATATTCCATAGTTTGAAAAAGAGGATATATTGTCATACCTATCTACCGAACCAACACATATAACATTATCAAGGACAACAGAATAATTACAGGGTAAAAAATTATATACATCATTGTTAGATGTATAGTTTCCTGCAGCTGCAACAAAGATTGCTCCTATATCTTGAATAAGGCATTTTTCTGTATCAGGATACTGTGTACAATCTATATTTAAGGTTTCGTCAACAGAGGCAGTATAACCATAACTTCCATTTATTATGGCAATATTGAGCCCTTTATTTTCTTTTAAGGATTTTATGTATTCAAAGCATTCAATCAAGTCGTTTGTGTTTCCGGAACCGTTTGACATGAATTTACACGGGATAATTTTCACATTCCAGTTTATTCCTGCCACCCCTTCCCCATTATTTGTTGTAGCACCTATTATCCCTGCAACATTTGTCCCGTGACCATCATAATCCATTGCACTTCCTTGGCCTGAATAGGCATCAAAACCATAACAATCATCAATATAACCATTATTATCATCATCAGTATTGTTTTCACAACCATCGTCTATCCCATTATTGTTGCTATCTATCTCTAATAACTCACCATCATTAATCCAGATATTGTCCTTTATGTCAGGATGGTTATAATCAACTCCTGTGTCAATTACTGCGACATATACCGTATTTAAACCAGTTGTTATATCCCATGCTCTTTCTATATCTATATTCTGCAAATACCACTGCTGTGAATATAAAGGGTCATTAGGAACAGCCTGTGGATAAACCTTATAGTTGGGTATCACATAAGCAACATCAGGGTTTTTTTTCAGTTCTTCTATAAAATCAGAAACTTTTTTGCCTTCAGGCACTTTTACAACAATTCTATTTTTATGTTTTTTTACAATTGCTTGTGAAGATATTGAATAAGGTGTAATTCCCTTTTTTAGAAAGACAATAACTTCCTCACAAAAACCTTGATATAAAAAACCCAGTAAAAAAAGTAATAAAAAAGCCCTTTTCATTGGCAAATCCTCCGTTTAAAATTAAAGGATGAAGCAATTGGTTTTATCATACTCCTTTTTTATTATATCAGTATTACTAACCAAAAAGTTTGCTTTTGCTTATACTTTTCAATTTTCTATACTAATTCTACCTCTTTTATTTTTAGGTGAAAAACAATTAGGTTTAAAGAAGCTTAAAGCTATTATTGCTGGAATATTAAGTTCAATCATTTATTTTCCGTTCATAAATTTTTCAAATCTATATCTCTACACTTTGCCTCAAGCATTTGCAGAAGAAGTGTTTTTTAGAGCTTTTTTACAGAACAAAATTGCAGAAAAAATAAATATACATCTATCTATAATCATTACTTCCCTGTTGTTTGCAATTCCACATATTATCCTTAGACCTGATATCTTTTCTGCACTTACATTTTTTCCGTCTATTTTATTTGGATACCTGTATTACTATACGAAATCTGTCTGGAGCAGTTTTATATTCCATTATTTCTCAAACCTTTTCTTGTGGAGCAATCAAGGGCTCATATTTGATATAATAAAAGTTTGTATTTTCTAAAAAATCTAAGTAAGGAGAGGTAAATGAGCGTTACAGTAGAAGAAAAAGGACTTGTAAGAACTCTTACAATTGAGGAAAAAGGCGACAAAATTAAAAAATTAGTGGATAGCGTTATAAAAGAGTTCCAGAGAAATGTTAATATTCCAGGTTTCAGAAAAGGACATGTTCCTGCATCAGTAATCAAAGCAAGATATAAATCTGCACTTCAAGAAGAAGTTGCAAGAAAGTTTATCGGAGAAAATCTCCAGAAAATTCTTGAAGAACAAAATCTACAACCTGTTTCACAGGATATAACATTTGGGGATATTGAGCTAAAAGGAGATACTCTCAAATTCAAAGTTGCCTTTGAAGTGGCTCCTGAATTTGAACTTAAGCCTTACGAGGGACTGGAAATTGAAACTATAAAACATGAGATAACTGATGAAGATGTTCAAAATTACATAGACAAGCTTAGGGATGAAAATGCAGAATGGGAAGTTGCAGACAAGAAAGTTGAAGAAGGGGATATGATAAAAATCCATTATCATATAACTGCAGACAATGGCGAAGAGGAAGAAGATGAGCTTGAGATAGTTGTTGGAGCAGGGCAGCTCAGACCAGAGATAGAAGAAAAAATAATAGGCAAAAAAGCCGGTGAAGAAGTTGAGGTAGAAGATGTTCCACTTTACAACGAGCAGGGAGAGGAATTCGGCAAGGCTAAAGTTAATGTAAAAATCCTTGAGGTCAAAAAGAAAAAACTACCAAAATTTGATGATGAATTTGTCAAAAAATTAGGTCTTGGGGAAAATGTTGAAGAGGCAAAACAAAAGATAAGAGAACAGATAGAAAATCAGATAAAAATTGCAAAAGAAGCTGAACTACAGCAAAAAATAATTGATGAGCTTGCTAAACAGTATGACTTTGAAGTTCCATCTTCTCTTGTAAGGGCAGAACTGGAATATCTTGTTCAGGATTATGCAAGACAGCTTGAAAACTACGGAATTAAGCCAAGTCAAGAGATGCTTGCTGCAGCAGCACAGGGACTTGAAGAAACAGCAATCAAAAATGTAAGAGTTATGTTTGTTATAAACAAAATAGCAGAAAAAGAAGGTATAGAAGTTTCTGAGGAAGAAATTAACAAAGAGATTGAAGAAATGGCAAAAGCCTACAATACAACACCTGAACAGGTTAAAAAATACCTTGAAGAAAATAACCTTATGAATAATATTGTTTATTCAATTCTCAGGAAAAAAGTCCTTGACCTTTTAAAAGAAAAAGCAAATATTATCGAAATGACAAAAGAAGAATATGAAGAAAAAGTGAAACAACAGCAACAGGAAGAAAAAGCCGAAGAAACTCAGGAAGAAGCAAAAGAAGAAGCTCCTGAGGAAAAAAAGGAGGAAGTAGATGAGCAAAAATGATTTAGATAGAATTGTAAGCCAGTTAGTTCCAATAGTTATTGAGCAAACCCCAAGGGGTGAAAGGGCTTACGATATATATTCAAGACTTTTAAAAGACAGGATTATCCTGCTTGGATTTCCTATAGATGACCATGTGGCAAACCTTGTGGTTGCACAGCTGTTATTCCTTGAGTCTGAAGACCCAGACAAAGATATCTATATGTATATAAACTCTCCCGGTGGTGTTGTTACTGCTGGACTTGCTATTTATGACACAATGAACTATATCAAGCCTGATGTCTGCACAATCTGTATGGGACAGGCAGCATCAATGGGGGCTTTCCTGCTTTCTGCAGGAACAAAAGGCAAAAGATACGCTCTCCCAAGTTCCAGAATTATGATTCACCAACCCCTTGGTGGATTTCAGGGACAGGCTACAGATATTGAGATACACGCAAAAGAGATACTCAGACTGAAAAAAATGCTTAATGAATATCTGGCAAAACATACAGGTCAGAGCGTCAAAAAAATTGAAAGAGATACAGAAAGGGATTATTTTATGTCTGCCTATGAGGCCAAAGAATATGGCCTGATAGACAAAGTAATAGAAAAAAGGTAGGTAAAAGATGAGCGAGCTACATAAATGCTCATTCTGTGGTAAATCACAGGATGAAGTAAAAGTTCTGGTTGCAGGACCAGATAATATCTTTATATGTGATGATTGCATAAGCCAGTGTAATCTGCTTTTGAAAGAAGAACTGGAAAATAAGCCTGTAGAGGAGTTTAAAGAGCTTCCTACTCCTGCAGAAATTAAGAAAAAGCTTGATGAGTATGTAATCGGGCAGGAAAGAGCCAAAAAAATATTTTCTGTTGCAGTTTATAACCACTACAAAAGAATTTTTTATCCTGAAAAATACTCAGATGATGATGTTGAGCTTGAAAAAAGTAATATACTCCTGATAGGTCCTACAGGCTCAGGAAAAACTCTCCTTGCCAGAACACTGGCAAAAATACTTAATGTTCCTTTTGCAATTGCAGATGCAACTAACATAACAGAAGCAGGATATGTTGGGGAGGATGTAGAAAGCATACTGGTAAGGCTATTACAGGCTGCAGATTATGATATAGAAAAGGCACAGAAAGGTATTGTTTATATAGATGAAATAGACAAAATAGCAAAAAAATCCGGTGAAAATCCATCTATTACAAGAGATGTTTCTGGTGAAGGTGTCCAGCAGGCATTACTGAAAATCTTAGAAGGAACTATTGCCAACCTTCCACCGCAAGGTGGCAGAAAACATCCCCATCAGGAATTTATCCAGCTGGACACAACAAATATACTGTTTATCCTCGGCGGTGCTTTTGTAGGCTTAGAGGATATTATAAAACAGAGAATTGGTAAAAAATCTATAGGATTTGCTGCAGAAATCAGGTCAAAAGAGGAAGAAGAAGGAAATATCCTTTCAAAAGTTAGAGTTGAAGACCTTATTAAATTCGGTTTAATTCCAGAATTTATAGGAAGAATACCTGTAATTGCAACTCTGGAAGAGCTTGATGAAGATGCACTGGTAAGAGTTCTCACAGAGCCAAAAAATGCACTTATCAAGCAATACAAAAAATTACTTGCAATGGATGGGGTTGAGCTTGAGTTCACAGAAGATGCAATCAGAGAAATAGCAAGAGAAGCCATAGCCAGAAAAACCGGTGCCAGAGGTCTAAGGGCAATAGTAGAAGAAATTATGCTTGATGTTATGTATGAAGTTCCACAGGCAAAAGGTATTAAAAAGGTAGTAATAGATAAAGATGTTGTCCTGAAGAAAAAACAGCCAATTCTGATATACGAAAAAGCAAGCTAAAATGGCAACTATCAAAAAGGTAAAATTTGTCAAAAGTGCGGTTAATCCAAAGGATTATCCGCCTCCCCACTTCCCAGAAATAGCCATTGTTGGCCGCTCAAATGTAGGAAAATCCTCCCTTATAAACGCAATATTCAACAGAAATATTGCTAAGGTATCCTCTTCTCCGGGAAAAACAAGACTTATAAACTTTTTCCTACTCAATGACAATATATACTTTGTTGACCTTCCCGGATATGGATATGCAGCTGTTTCTAAGGCTGAAAGGCAAAAATGGAAAAGAATGATAGAAACCTATTTTCAAACAAGGGAAAATCTATCCCTTGTGATAATGCTTGTGGACAGCAGACATGAACCAACAAAACTGGATATTATGATGAAGGAATGGCTGGAAAGCCTTGGAATTCCTTATGTTGTGGTTGCAACAAAAGCAGATAAACTCAACCAGAGTGAAAAAGCAAAAGCCAAAAAAATCATAAGAAGAACCCTTGGCCTGTCAGATGATTTTCCTGTGTTTCTAACCTCTTCCAAAGAAAAAACAGGAATAAAAGAGCTAATGGGTTATGTTCTTGATTTTGTAAAAGAGAAATAATGATAAAATATTACCAAAATCAAAAGTAAAGGGGTCAGGTTGCGTTTCATAGAAAGTAAGTTCAAAAACAAAAAGCCACTTATCTGTTATTTTATGGCCGGTTATCCATCTCTGGAAAAAAGCTATGAAACGGCAAAAGCATTAATAGAAGCCGGTGCAGACATATTAGAAGTTGGCCTTCCATTCTCAGACCCAGTTGCAGATGGTCCAACAATACAGGTTGCCCACGAAAAAGCAGTAAAAGATGGGATAACTCCTGTTAATGTTTTTCAGCTTACACAAAAAATAAAACAGAACTTTCCTGATACACCTCTTATTTTGATGACCTATTACAATCCTATCTTTGTTATGGGAGAAGAAAAATTCTGCCAGATGGCAAAAGATAGTGGTATAGACGGATTTATTGTCCCTGACCTTCCTCCAGAGGAAGCAGAAGGCTTTAAACAGATTGTAAATAAAAACGGACTTGACATGATTTTTCTGCTTGCCCCAACCTCCCATGAAGACAGAATTAAGAAAATTGGGGATATGAGCGACAGCTTTATATATTATGTTTCTCTAACAGGAATTACTGGGGAAAGGGAAACACTTCCTTGGCAGGAATTGGAAGAAAAAGTAAAACAGATTAAAAAAATAACAGGTAAATTTGTGGCTGTTGGATTTGGGGTATCCAAAAAAGAGCATACCCAAAAATTAAGTAAAATAGCAGATGGGGTTATAGTAGGTAGTGCAGTTGTAAAACTTCAGGGAAAAGCAGATATTGAAGGTATAAAAAATCTGGTAAAAGAGCTTAAAGAGGGTCTGAAATGATAACCGTCGTTGATTACGGAATGGGTAATCTAAGGAGTGTTGCAAAAGCCCTTGAAAAAGTTGGTTTAGATGTTAAGGTATCCTCTGAGCCAAAAGATGTGGAAAATGCAAAGGCTATTGTTGTTCCCGGTGTTGGTGCATTCGGGGATGCAATGCATAATCTTGATAGATTAAACCTTCTTGAGCCTGTAATTAAATCAATCAAGGCAGGGAAACCTTATCTGGGAATATGCCTTGGACTGCAGATACTTTTTGAGTATGGTTATGAGTTTGGAGAGCATGAAGGCCTTGGGGTTTTAAAAGGTAAAGTTATAAGATTTGAAAATAAAGAAGGCTACAAAGTCCCCCATATGGGATGGAACCAGGTCTGGATTAAACAGGAAGAAGGGCTTTTTTCAGATATAAAAAACGGGGAATATTACTACTTTGTTCATTCCTTTTATGCCGTTCCTTCAGACACTTCAGACATAGCTTCAACCACAGATTATTCTG
>JALWLQ010000135.1 GCA_027084095.1 Persephonella sp. | reverse complement strand
GTTATATCTAATTTTGCCATTTTACAGACTGCAAATCTGAGAAAGGTCTATTCTTTCAACAGGAATATCTCCAACCAGCATTTCTTTGAATTTTTTGAAACTTTCGGCCTCATCTGTTATGTATATTTTCCTTTTTCCTGTGCCTTTGAAAATAATGTTGTGTTTATGAAGAAACTCCACTATTGCCTGTGAGGAGTCCACAATTGAGATATGTGGATAGAGCTGCTGGATTGTGTTTTTAAGCAATGGATAATGGGTGCAGCCTAAAATAAGGGTATCAATTCCTTTTTCTATGAGCTCATCAAGATATTCCTTTACAATAAGTCTTGCTATTTCTCCTTCTGTTATTCCTTCTTCTACAAGGGGAACAAATAATGGACATGGTTTTTGAAATACCTGTATATCTTTTTTTTCTAATAGATTTTTATAAGAATTACTTCTTATTGTTGCCTGTGTTCCGATAACCCCAACTTTTCCATTTTTTGTATGTCTCAAAGCCATCTCAACTCCTGGCTCAACAACACCAATTACAGGAAAATCAAAATTATCCCTGAGTCTGTCTATAGCATAGGAAGATGCTGTATTACAGGCAACTATCAGGGCTTCTATTCCAAATCCTGCCAGATAACCTGCCGCTTCAAGGGAGTATCTGATTACTGTTTCAGGAGATTTATTTCCATAGGGGACACGGGCAGTATCTCCAAGATAATAGATATCAGCAAGGGGAAATTCTTTTGCTATCTCTTTAAAAACTGTAAGCCCGCCAATACCTGAATCAAATATTCCTATACTCATTTTTCTTCTTCCTTGTTTGAATAAACCACAGGTGCATCAGACCATAGCCACTCAAGGTTGTAATATTCCCTAAGCTCAGGAATAAATATATTCACCATAATATCACCGTAATCTATGGCTATCCATCTACCTTCAGTATAACCCTCAATATGAGAAGGAATTACTCCTTTTTCTTTTAGTCTGTGTGTAATCTCATCACATATTGCTTTTGTGTGAACCGGCACATCACCTGATATTATTACCATATAATCTGCTATTGGAGATACTTTCCCTATCTCAAGGGCAACAATATTTTTTCCTTTTTTCTCTTCGGCTGCCTTTATGATTTCATTTAAGATTTCTTTTGTATCTATGGTTTATCCCTCCTTTGCGTTTTTTAATAAATCTTTTATATCATCTTTATATTTTGTATCAGGAAATTCTTTTAGCATATGTTTTAGAACGGCTATGCCTCTTTTTTTACTTTGTTGAATTCGCTCTTCCAGTTTGTCTACATGTTTTTGTAGAAGCTCTTTTCGATTAATCAGAACGTTCTTTTTTTCCAGATTTTTTTCTTGCTGTATCTTTTCTTCAAGCTCTTTTATTTTTTGCTTATATTCCTGAATTTCATCTTCGTATTGTTTACCAGCATTCAGGAGATTATACCCAATCTTATAAATAACATATTCTTTATCTATGAAATCTGTATATTCATCATAGGCCATGTTGTAATATACTGCAGCCGAGTAATGTTTCCCAAGATGTTCATATAAATCAGCTATATCTATCAGATGTGTGGCTTCTATTTTTTTAGCTTTTCTGATTATCTCATCTGCTTTTTTTGCATAAGGGCTGTCTGGATATTCATCTTTTAATTCCTCAGCTTTATCAAGAGCTTTTCTTACATAAGTCAAATCTCTATCAGGTGAAGGAGATATTTTTAGATAGGAAACAGCCAGTTTATAAAGAACTTCTGGAACCTGAGGAGCAGTAGGAAACAGAGCAAGGAATTCCTCAAATTCGACTATAGCATCTATATAGTTTTCTTCCATATAGTATATATTGGCAAGCATATATCTTGCCTGCATTATGTCTGCTGTTGTCATATCTTCTGCTTTGTAGATAGCCTCTCTTAAGTAGTCCTTGGCATCATCATATTCGCCTTTTTTATAGAGCTCTATTCCCCGTGGTAAAACCTGCTCTTTTGTGATTTTTTTCTCTGCACAGGAAAACATTAAACCTGCAACAAGTCCTGCAATAAGAAATTTTTTCATTCTACTCTCTCTATACTGAATTTATTTACATTAATATTACTATCAGAAAGTATATCAATTCTGTCTGCTAATTTCAGGTCTTTTATCAGGTTGTTCACAGCACGATAAATAGCTGGATTTATTTTTATTCTTAGTTTTATAAAAGGTTTCATCTCAGATATTTTTTTCTCTATTTCAAAAAGAATTAGATGTTTACTTCGGATAAATCCCTGTCCTCCACAGGTAAAGCATATTTCTGTGAGTTGCTTTATAAGACTTTCCTCCAGTTTTTTACGGGTCAGCTCCAGTAATCCTAAAGATGTAAAATTCTTTATCTTTACAGGTCTCTTGTCTTTTTTAACCTCTTCTTTGAAGCGTTCTATTAGGGATTTCTTTCTTTCTGTATCTTTCATATCTATAAAATCTATGATAATAATACCTCCTAAGTCTCTTAATCTTAAATGTTTTGCAATCTCTTTAACTGCTTCTAAGTTTGTGTGGTATGCGGTTTCTTCAAGGGATTTATGTTTACAGTGGCTACCACTATTTACATCTATAGACACAAGGGCTTCTGTTTCCTCAATAACTATATACCCACCATTTGGAAGCCAGACATAAGGATTTAGTATTTTGTGGATAAGTTTATCTATCTGATAGTAAGAATATAAGGAAACCTTCCTCTTTCTGTAAGGTTCCAACTTTATGTTTTGATTGGAAAAATTCTTTTTAAGATATTCTTTGATTTCCTTTAGTTTTTTAATGTCATCGGATATTATTTTGGAAAAATTACCTGCATAATCCCTTAAAATTCCATAAATCTTACTGGTTTCCTCGTAAAGTAAAGAAGGAGTCTTTTTATTTTTTGCAGATTTAGAGATATTATTCCATAGCTGTTTAAGTGAAAGAAAATCCTCAATTATGGCTTCATCTGTAGCATCTACTGCAGATGTTCTTATAATAAATCCATGATTCTCCTCGTTAAAGGGTTCTAAAAGCCATTTTATATGTTCCTTTAGCCTGTTTTTTTCTTCTGGATTTTCTATCTTTGTGGATATTGATATATAGGGATTATCTGGAATCAAAACAAGATACTTACCTGGTATAGCAATTTTACAGGATAACTTTGCTCCTTTTGTGCCAACAGCAGATCTTTTAACCTGAACAATGATATTTTCATTTACCTTCAGTTCTTTTGAACAGTTGTTTATATCCTTTAAAGGAAGGAATGCTTCCCTTTCTTCTCCAATATCAACGAAAGCAGCATTCATAGCAGGCACTATTCTTTTTATTTTGCCTTTGTATATATTCCCAGATTGTCTGACAAGGTCTTTGTATTCTACACGGACTTCCACAGGTTCTTTTTCTTCAAAGATAACATATAAATAAAGATTTCTTGAAGAAATAATAATAAGTTCTCTGTCCACAAAAAAACCTGTTAAGAATTTTTTTAAATGATAAATCAGAAGGGATTGTTAAATCAAGGAGAAGGAGGCCTGAAAGGCCTACCTTCCGGGAGGGAGTGTAGTGTTATGAAGATTTTTTGACTTTACCTGCAATAAAATCAGCATCTCTTTCAGGAAGCTCAGATACCCAGGTCATAAGAGGCTCTTTACATTGTGGAAGCATTACCTGTTTACATGTGTCGATGCACTCTCCACATACTATACAAGCCTGAATACCTTTATAAAAATCATTTATATAAGCCATTCTTCTTGGGTCAAGAGCCATAGGGCAGTTTTTGATACATTCTTTACATGTTCCACAATCTGCAAGATCAAACTGAGGCGCCATTGTAGGTTTTACTTTGTGGTGATATGGAGTTATTTTCTGATAAATTCCTGTTGGACAGAAAGTTCTGCACCATCTTTTTCCTATAAAGACTTCAAAATAAACAACCACAAGAGCAGAAAGGAAAGCTGCCCAGAGCCATGGAAACATAGGGTTAGTGCTATAGAAAAATACTCTCAAATCTGTAACCCAGTTAAAGAAAAGAGCAAGGAATAAAACTGCTGTAATCAGTGATACACCATAATATCCTATTTTGCTTAAAGTGGAAGACCTTGGGTTATACATCTTTTTTCTAATAATATCTTGTATCTCAGCAACCCATCCTCCAGGACATATCCATCCACAGAACACTCTTCCATTAAAAAGGTTCATAACAATAACCAGAATTGCAAAAAATCCAAGGGAGAGAATTACAGGCATAAGCCCATCTTCCACGGCAACTCTGTTACCAAAAATCCATGCTTCATCATGGGCAAGGTCAATTTTTGCTATTTTAAAAACAGGAATAATAATAAGCAATAGAATAACCAGAATATAAACGGTATTTCTTAAAACTGTAAATTTATGGGTTTCCATAAATGATGGTTGCGGACAGGCCGGTGCAGAGTTGACTGAAGTAGACATTTAAACTTTACCTCCAAAAATATTTAACAGGCGTTAAAATATTATAGTATATTATAGTATAATTTTGTTAGTTTTTACTAACCAAAAATCCAAAAGAGAGGTTGGAGATGAAAAAAGCCCTGTCCGTTTTTTTGTTTTTAATAGCCGCAATTTTCCTTGCATCCTGTGAAGGTAAAGGAAAACTTGTAATTAAAGAACCTCCTAATGCAGATGTTTACATTAACGGAAAACATGTTGGCAAAACTCCACTGGAAATTGAACTTAAAGAGGGCAAATACACAGTAGAGGTTGCCACTTCTCCATTTGATATGGAAAGGAAAAAAGATGTATGGGTTTATTTTGACCATACCACAGAACTTTCATTTAAGCCTAAACCAAAAGGATTACTTGTTATAGATACCAAGCCTCAAGGGGCAATTGTTTTAGAAGGTAGAAACCCAATTGGAAAAACTCCTTTCAAAGATAAAATAGATGTTGGTGAACATGAGATAGTCCTGAAATTAGGCTCTGTTGGAACTTCAAGGAAGGTAAATATTCAATACGGTAAAGAAACAAAACTTTTTGTTGATATGGAACATGCTGTTCTTCACTTTAAAGCTGAGCCTTCAGATGCAATTTTATACATAGATGGAAAAGAAATAGGTCAATTCCCACAAACAGTTAAACTGGATGAGGGTGTTCATAAAATAACAGTTAAAAAAGGTGGTTATGCAGACTCTTTTGTTTTAAAGCTGAAAAAAGGTGATGAATTTACAGTGAGATACACATTACAACCAGTTCAGCTTCCACCTATACAGGCTTATGGACCTGTTGATTTTACACCTGACTTTAAGTATCTGGTTACTCTTGGAAAAGCTGGAATATATTTCTGGGATATTAAAAAATTCAAGCCTCAGATTTCCCTTTATGACCCTAAAGATGTAAGAAACTTTGATAAATTCATAAATTACGGCATATCTGAAAACGGCCAGTATGTTGCAGGTATTAAACCAATTAGAAAACTGGCTTATGCACTTCCACCTGAACTGAAAGACAAAAAAGTTGACAAAATCCTTGTATGGAATATGAAAACTACTTTCCCTGTTATGTCTAAGATGTATCCAATGGAATCTGTAATAATAGCGATTAGCAAAGACAATACCAAAGTCTATTACGTAACAAAAGATGGAAAAATCAAAATCGCTGACCTTAAAACAGGTTCCATAAAGGGAGAAAAGGATTTAGGGCATCAGCCTGCTTGTGGTAAATATGTTGCCGGAAAAATATACATTGGAACAAAAGATGGTTATGTCATTTCCTTTGATACAACTTCAGACAGTATAGAAAAAACAGAAAAAGTTCACTCTCAAGAAATTACATCTTTAACTGCCAGCAGAGACAAGCAAAATATAGTTACTTCATCCCTTGATGGCACAGTAAACATCCTTGGTTTAGACTTATCTGTAGTTAAGAAGATAGATGCAGGATACCCTGTTTATTCTGCAGCACTTTCCACCCAAAAAGATGAGATTGCCCTTGGAAAAGGTGATAAATCTGTTGAAGTTAGGGATATAAACACAGGTAAGACCCTTTATACAATTGAAGATCTTGTGTTTGTTCCAAGGTCAATGGTCTTTGCAAACGAAGAAGTCCTTATCGTAGCTTCTTTAATAGATAACCCTCATATTGATATCTTCAGAAACGGCCATCTTATGAAAAAATGGATACAGACTGTTCAATAGATCTAAAAGGGGGATTTACTCCCCCTGTTTCTGTTAAAATTTTTTCAAAACAAACTGCAGGTCAGGAAAATGTGTGGAGTATTTGGAGTTTTTAATAATACAGATGCATCATATATGACTTTTTTAGGATTACATGCACTTCAGCATAGAGGTCAGGAAGCAGCAGGTATAGCTGTATCAGATGGATACGACATTAATCTTAAACTTGGAGAAGGCCTTGTAACCAGAGTCTTTTCAGACAAAGACCTGAAAGAGCTGAAAGGCGACCTTGCAATAGGCCATGTTAGATATTCAACTTCAGGTGGTTCAGACCCTAAAAATATCCAGCCATTTTTTGCCCATTTTTATGGAGGTTCTTTTGCCATAGCCCATAATGGGAATCTGGTGAATGCCGATCAGATAAGAGAAGAGCTTGAAAAAAACGGAGCAATATTCAGGTCAACTTCAGATACAGAGGTATTTGTTCACCTTATAGCAAAAGCCAAAGAACCACCACCTTCACACATTATGCTCCATAAAAATGATAGGGATTTTCTACCGCTGGTATTCTCTGCAATGTCTAAAGTAAAAGGGGCTTATTCCCTACTAATCCTTCGGGAAAAGCAGCTTATTGCAGTTAGAGACCCTTACGGTTTCAGACCCCTTGCACTTGGTAAAAATAAATCAGGTAGCTTCTTTGTGGCTTCAGAAACATGTGCCTTTGATATTATTGATGCTGAATACCTTAGGGATATAAAACCCGGTGAGGTTCTGGTTATAGATGATGCAGGAATGAGGTCATACTTTCCCCTTGAACATACAGAAGAACCAAGAAAATGTATATTTGAGTTTGTTTATTTTGCAAGACCAGATAGCATGATTTTTCAGGACTGGGTTTATGAAATCAGAAAAGAGATGGGAAGAACACTTGCCAGAGAATATCAGGTAGATGCTGATTATGTTGTTCCTGTATTAGATTCAGGATTACTGGCAGCAAAAGGATATTCTGAAGAAAGTGGTATCCCTCTGGAAATAGGCTTAATCAGAAACCATTATGTTGGAAGAAGTTTTATACAACCTACCCAGTCTATAAGAGATTTAAGCGTAAAATTAAAATTAAATCCTGTTAAACAAGTAGTTGAAGGCAAAAGACTTATTGTAATAGACGACTCCCTCGTCCGAGGAACAACCAGCAAAAAAATTGTTAATATGCTTAGAAAAGCTGGAGCAAAAGAAATCCACCTCCTATTAAGCTCACCTCCAGTAATTAGCCCCTGTTATTATGGAATAGACACACCAACAAAAGAAGAGTTAATTGCAGCTAATAAAACCATTGAAGAAATTAGAGATTATGTAGGAGCCGATAGCATATACTATCTTTCACTGGAAGGAATGATAAAATCAGCAAATAAATACCGTCAAAAAGGTTTCTGTACCGCCTGCTTTGACGAGAACTATCCTGTCTTATAAATAAAAAAAAAGAGGGGGAGAATACTCCCCCAATATGGATGGCTCCAGCAGGGCATCGTTAGTAAACACTAACTAACATTATATTAATACAAAAAATCCCAAAATGCAACCTTTATGCTAAAATTTTTCCTGCATAATCAGGAGGTTCAGCATGAAAATAAAGGAAATTCAAAATAAAATACAAGGCGAAAATCTTTCTTCTTTTCTGTTCTCAAGCAGACCTAATGTTTTTTATTTAAGCAGATTTAAATCTTCAAATGCCTACGTGCTTCTAACTCCTCAGGAAAAATTTTTTATTACAGATAGCAGATATTTTGAAGCTGCAAAAG
This sequence comes from Persephonella sp., assembly GCA_027084095.1. GTDB lineage: Bacteria > Aquificota > Aquificia > Aquificales > Hydrogenothermaceae > Persephonella_A. The sequence goes on along the minus strand of JALWLQ010000135.1, from coordinate 5,296 downwards.
AAAAGCTCAAAGGATGGAACCTTATCCAGCTGGGAGAAGGAGGAAAACCCCAGTTAAAACATTTACAGGAAATACTCAACGAATATGGAGGCAATCAAATAGGCTTTGAAGAGGATAGGATAACTCTATCCTTTTATAAATCGTTGAAAGAAGACCTAAAAGCCAGGCTAAAAGGTTATTCCGGATTTTTAGATGAGTTTAGAATTCAAAAAACAGAAGAAGAGATAAAAATAATCAGGGAGGCAGTTCATAAAACCGATAGAATTTTTGAAAAGATACTTACCCAGATACCACAGGCTACAGATGAGTTAGACCTGAGAAGAAGAGTAATAAATGAGATATTCATAGAAGGTGGAACAGATGAAAGCTTTCCGTCAATTGTAGCAGCAGGAAAAAATTCTGCTGTCCCCCATCATGAAACATCCCACACAAGGATAGAAAAAAACAATCCTGTCCTGATAGATATGGGACTTATTTATGAGGGATACTGCTCAGATTTCACACGAACAGTATTTTACGGACAGGTTCATCCTGAAATAGAAAAGATATACCAGATTGTAAAAGAAGCCCATCTTGAAGCTCTCAGCAAAGTAAAAGCAGGAATTCCAATAAAAGAAATAGACCTTGCCGCAAGAAATGTTATAGACAAATACGGATATGGAGATTATTTTATCCATTCCACAGGTCACGGAGTAGGAATAGAAATCCATGAACCTCCACGGATATATAAAAACAATGAAGATATTCTCCTTGAAAACACTGTTTTTACCATTGAACCGGGAATATATATTCCAGGGATAGGAGGTGTAAGGCTTGAAAATATTGTTGTTGCCAGAAAAGATAAAGGAGAGGTACTAACCCAAACGTCTCTTAAAGAAATCAGGATATAATAAATAATCATGAACCAGGATGAACTTTTAAGCAATATAAATACGATACTTAATCAGATTATTCTGGGAACACCACTTTATAAATGGGCTCTGGCACTTGTTGTCCTATTATTTTTCTTACTCCTGAAAAATCTGTTTTCTGCAATTATTGTCAAAAGCATAAGAACTGTTGTTTCCCGAACAAAAACATCTATTGATGACAAACTTCTTCTTATGATAGAAAGCCCTCTAAGGTTTTTATTTGTCGTAATTGGTCTATGGCTTGCTTTTGATATTATTAATCTCAGGGCAGATATACTCCAGCATTTTGTCCGTAGTTTATTCATTATTATGGTCTTCTGGATTTTTTATAACGGTATAAATGTTTTTACAGATGATATATATAAGTTTTCCCAAAAATTTGGGAAAGAACTTTACCGAGAAATCGGTTCATTTCTTATAAAAGCCACAAAAGCATTTATCATAACTATTGGTTTTCTTGCAGTTCTTCAGGAATGGGGCATTAATGTAACAGCTCTTATTGCTTCTCTGGGAATAGGTGGTTTGGCAATAGCACTTGCCGCCAAAGATACAGCTGCTAACTTTTTTGGAGGTTTAACAATCCTTGCAGATAAATCTCTGAAAATTGGTGAATGGGTAAAAGTTGGTAGTGTTGAAGGCATAGTTGAAGACCTTGGGATGAGGACAACCAAAATTAGAACTTTTGAAAAATCCTTAATAACAGTTCCAAACCAGTATATTGCAAATAATCCAATAGAAAACTTTTCCAGAAGAAATGTAAGAAGAATAAAAATGACTATAGGTCTTGTTTATGATACTCCTGGAGAAACAATGAAAAAAATACTTAAAGATATAAAAGAAATGCTGGAAAACCATCCGGGAATTGCAAAAGACCAAACAATGCTGGTTTTCTTTGATAAATTTAATGATAGTTCTCTGGATATATTTATTTATACTTTTACAAACACAGCAGACTGGATTGAGTATATGGCAATTAAAGAAGATATCAATCTAAAAATTATGGAAATCGTTGAAAAAAATGGTTCTTCTTTTGCATACCCAAGCCAGTCAATCTATATAGAAAAAGTTCCTGAAAAACTAACATTTTTTGATGATAGTAGAAATTCAACTGAACATTAATTTCAGTTTTATAAATGGGTCTTCATCTGTAAATATTTTCTGAAAAGGAATTCTTTTTAAGACAATCTGGTGTCTTAGATTTTCATCAAGTTTTTCCAGATTTCTTTTATAAATTTTAACCATAGGGCTTACAAGGAGCGGGATTTTTCTTTTTTCATCAAATGATTTAAGCTGAAATCCTGTATATCCGGAAGGATTTTCTTCTTCTTTATCCCTTACACAGATTACAGACAACTTATGTTTTGAGGCTATATTTAAAATATTCATCGGATAAACAAAATCTCCTATCAGTATTACAAGAGACCTTTTATGTCTATTTATAAGTCTGTATATATTTTCTGTGTCTATTTTTTTGTGTTTTATATCTAATGAGTAAATAAAATCAAGAATATTCGTAATATGCTGTGGATGGTTTTTATGGGGAAAATATTTTTCTATTTTATCTGTGAAAATATAGGTATGTAGCTTGTCTTTATGGTATAAGGCTGAATAGCCTAAGATGGCAAAAATCTCTGAAACCTTATCTAATTTATTTTTAAAAAGCATTTCCTGGTCTAAAAGCAAAACAATAATTATATTCTGGCTTTTTAGCTCTTCCCGTTCTACAACATAGGGTTTTCTTTCCTTTGCAGTTATTATCCAGTTTATTCTTTTGACATTATCTCCGTAAGTGTATTCCCTTATATTTTTTAAATCATCCTCCTCACCAAATATTATTGCTTTGTGAATACCTTCCAGAGAGGATAAAACTTTGTGCTGTGCTTTTAAGGATATAATTTTGCTTTTTTCAATCATTTTTAACCTTACGGCATAGGGACTTTTTCAACTATCATATCTATGATATGGTCTGTAGTTATTCCTTCGGCTTCTGCATAGAAGGACACCATAAATCTGTGCCTGAAAACATCTTTCAGGTATAAAAGCACATCTGCAGGTGATACATAATCTTTCCCGTTCAGTAAAGCTACTGCTTTTGAAACTTTATAAAAATTTATAGTTGCCCTTGGGCTTAAACCTAATCTGATAAGCTTTTTATCTATTCCGTATTTCTCAGGCTGTCTTGTTGCCATTGTTAATTCAACCATATATTTTTCAACTTCCTTGTCTACATGGATTTCTTTTAACTGTTTTTTCAGGGCAATGATATCCTCTTTTGATGCAACCTGTTGTGGTTCTTCTACCTGCACACCTTCATTTCTTATCCCTTCCTGTGCTGTAACAAGCCTGAGAATTTGATATTCTTCTTCCTCAGATGGATAATCAACTACAACTTTCATCAAAAATCTATCCAGCTGGGCTTCAGGCAGGTTATAAACTCCTTCTTCTTCAATAGGGTTTAAGGTTGCCATTACCATAAATGGTTTATCAAGGGGGAATGTATCCTCTCCAATTGTAACCTGCCTTTCCTGCATGGCTTCAAGCAATGCTGACTGAACCTTTGCAGGTGCCCTGTTTATCTCATCTGCAAGAAGCAGATTGGTAAATATGGGACCTTTTTTGACCCTGAACTCATCCTTTTCTATTATGTATATCTCTCCTCCCAGAATGTCTGATGGAATAAGGTCAGGGGTGAATTGTATCCTTTTAAAATCAAGATTGAGAATTTTTCCAAGGGTTTTTACTGCTGTGGTTTTGGCAATTCCGGGAACACCTTCTATAAGGATATGCCCTTCTGTGATAAGGGCTATCAAAAGGCTGTCTATCATTCTTTCCTGACCAATTATGGCCTTCTTTAACTCATTTTTTATTTTCTGGATTGTGTCCATAATTACTCCAAAATGCTTTTTATAAGACTACTCATAATTATGAATTTTAAAAGTTTATAATACAAGAGGCAAAAGAAAATAAAGAGTAGAGATTATTATTGATATTATCTGACTTAGTCATAGAAAGAAATATGAGATATTTTTGATGTTATAATTTTTTAAAAAAAGATTAAAAATTGTGGATGAGCAAGGGAAGGGAAAATCTTTAGAAAAAAAGTTTGAAGAATTAAGGGAACGATTAGAAAATTCTTCCCGCTCAAATAAAGGATTTTCTATCATTCTGCTTTCTTATACTACTTATCTTTTGGTAGCCACCTTTTCCACCAAAGACTTACGGCTTTTGTTCCCCGAGCTTGGAGTTCATCTGCCATTTTTAAACATAGATATAAACCTTACAGCTTTTATGATAATTGCACCTTTACTTCTGACTATTATTTATATAAACAGTTTGCTAAACCTTTATAAACATTACGAGTTGATAAATGAATACAAAATCACTACAAAAGAGTTAGGAAAAGACGATATCGTTCTAAAACCAATAATTCCTTTTATGTTTGACAATGCTTTTTTGCATAGGGATGGTGATAAATCAGCTATTCTTTTTAAGGCTATTACTTACTTTGTTTTACTGATGTATCCTCTACTTGTCCTTTGGGCTTTCTTCTGGAGATTTACAGCTTATCAGAACGCTGCACTTACTTTCTGGAATTATTTACTTCTTCTTGTAGCTTTTACTTCTCTTATAGTTTTTCTTTATTTTGCTACTAAAATTAGGGATAGTAGCAAATCTTTTATGTGGCTAAGACGGTTTGTTTATTTTCTGTTTGTTCTTATTTTTTGGGTTAATTTTGTATTCTTAGTAGTAATATCTTTCTTAGATAAAGAAGTAATTAGCAAAGATTTAATATCAACAATTGTTAATTTCTTTTTTGATTTTATCAATTTCTTTAATTTCAACTTCTTTAGGATAATATTTTCATTAGCTCCTGGAATAATCATCTTTTCATTAGCAATATTAATCTCAATAAAAATATTTCTTTTTCTATTTGAAAAATTAAAAAAATCATCTTATAAAATCAGCCTGAAGTTTGAATTTTTATTTATTTTTCCTTTTCTTATTATTTTTTTATCAGTCATTCAACTTTATGCATTTGTGTTTATTTTGGATTTGACTAATAAAGGATTTATTTTGAATTCTGAAATCTTTTCTATATATGATAAAAAAGGTATCAGTAATATTAGGAGCTTTAGAAATGGTAAACTTCTATTCTTCATAGAAATAAAAACCACAGAGCAAATCCCATTTCCAGATGCTGAAAAATATGTGAAATATTTAGAAACGTTTCAAAAGCTAACAAAAAAGAAGAAAGATGAGGAATTTAAAGCAGAAAAAGAAAACCTTCCAAGAATAGATTTAAGTGGAAGAAACTTAAAATTTGCTAACCTGGAATATATATTTCTTCCTTATGCAGACTTGAAAGGAGCAAACTTGCAATATGC
>JALWLQ010000134.1 GCA_027084095.1 Persephonella sp. | reverse complement strand
TTATAGTTCGAAATGCCAAAGAAGGAGAAACAATTATCACCCTTGACGGAGAAGAGAGGAAACTAACAGCTGAAGATATTGTAATAGCAGATGAAGAAAAACCAATTGCAATAGCCGGTGTAATCGGAGGAGAAAACACAAAAGTTGACGAAAACACAACAGACATTCTCCTTGAAGCTGCGATTTTTGATAACATCTCTGTCAGGAAAACAGCAAAAAGACTGGCTATCAGCACAGAGTCTTCATACAGATTTGAAAGGGGAGTGGATATAGAAAACCTCCCAAATGCTCAGGATAAAGCAGTTGAGCTTATTGTGAAACTTGCAGGTGGAGAGGCTATAGGTGAAACTGATATATACCCTAAACCTTATCAACCTGCAAAAATAAAACTGAGAGAAAAAACAACAAGAAGAATTCTGGGAATAGATATTCCTAAAGAAAGAGCACAGGAACTACTGGTAAGACTTGAAATCCCTACAGAAATTGTAGAAGACGGAACCATTTCAGAAATACCGGCATTCAGGTCTTTTGATTTAGAAAGGGAAATAGACCTTGTTGAAGAGGTTGGCAGATTAGAAGGTCTAAACAAACTGGAAGAAACATATCCCTCAATATCCGTAAAAAGCTATCAAAAAAGTGAAAACTTCCTTTTTGAACTCAGGACAAGGGACTTCTTCAAGGATAATGGCTTTGATGAAGTTGTAACCTATACCTTTGTTGATGAAGATATTTACAACATTTTAGGACTTCCTGTCCCTCAGATACAGATTAAGAACTACCTGCTTAAGACACAAAGCATAATGAGGGACAATCTTGCAGTTAGTCTGATAAAAACTCTGCAGCATAACTTAAGATTTCAAAACCGAGACCTGAAAATATTTGAGATTTCATCTGCTTTCTTTGAAGACCATGAGGAGATAAGAGCAGGAATTCTGGCAACAGGTAAGTATATAAAAGGATTTAACTATACCAAAGGAGATAAGAAATTTTCCACCACTGAAAAATGGAATTTCCTCAAACTGAAAGGTGTTATAGAAAGTTATCTGCATAGCTTAGGCTTTACCGATATAGAATATAAGCCTTCAGAAAAACCATTCCTTAACCCTTACGAAGCTGCTGAAATTTACGTAAATGGCCAGAATGTTGGTTATTTAGGCAGAATACATCCGGAAAAAGCAGACAAGCTGGAAATTCCGAAGGATGTTTATGTTGGAGAACTCAAACTGAGATATGTATCAAGAAAACTACAGGAAGATAGCTTAAACAAAACAGGATATCTGTTTAACCTGTATTTAACAAGAAAACTTCCTGAGTTTAAAGAACTTCCTAAATATCCATCTGTTAAAAGAGATTTTGCTTTTGAAGTTGACGAAAATCTACAGGTGGATAAATTATTAAAAGCTATAAAGGATAGCTCAGACCTTGTGGAAAAGGTTGAGTTATTTGATGTTTACTTTATTGATGAAAACAGAAAAAGCGTTGCTGTTTCTGTTGAGTTCAGGGCAGAGGACAGGTCTCTGTCTGATGAAGAGGTAAATAAAGTTTCGGAAGAGATGATTAAAAAGCTTGAAGAAACTTTTGAAAACCTGAAACTTAGAGCATAGGAAGGCTAAAGCGGTAATAATGAAATTTTATATAAATTCTTATAAAAGAATAAGTTTCCTGCGGGGCTCGATAGGGATGTGACGGTAGTTTCTGGGCTATAGCTACTGAAAAGGGAGCCTTACATCCCGTGTATCCCGTGGGAGCACGGTGCGGGCACCCACCTTTGATTTGGGTCCAGAAAAGGGCTCATCATCCCGTCGGCCCTCCGCGGGGTTTTATACCGCATTGGCCTTCCATGTTAATGGGAGGTCAGATTGAAAGAGAGTATTAGGAAAGAGATTTTAAACAAGAGATTAAGCCACAGGCAGATAGAGGAGCAGTCTATTCAGATAGCAGAAAAATTCTGCTCTCTGCCTGAGGTTAAAAAGGCAAAAAATATACTCCTATACTACCCCCATAAAAATGAGGTAGATACAAGACCTCTTATAAAAAAGCTTCTTAAAAAGACAGGAATTTCTGTCTTCCTCCCGAAGGTTTCAGGTAAAGATATCTTACCTGTTCAGGTCAAAGACCTGTCCTCTCTGAAGTCAGGCTATGCAGGAATTAAAGAACCAGAAGGATTACCTGTAAAGCCAGAAAAACTTGATATTGTTGTTGTTCCGGCTATTGCATTTGACAAAAGAGGGCATAGACTTGGATATGGTAAAGGATACTACGACAGGTTTTTGAGTAAAACTAATGCACTAAAGGTAGGGTTTGCATTTGATTTTCAGGTGGTTGATGAACTTCCAGCAGAAGAACATGATATTCCTGTGGACTTAATCATTACCCCTACCAGAGTAATAAAGACAAAGGAGGAAGAGAGAAAATGATAGAGATAATAGTTGGAGTTTCGGCTTTAGCAGTAGGAGGTGCTGCAGGATTTGCAGCATGTAAGACAACTGTAGGAAAAGCATTACAGGAAAAAGAGAAAGAAGCAGAAAAAATAATTGCTGAAAAAAATAGAATTGAAGAGGAAGCCAGAAGAAAAGCTGAAGAAATTATCAGACAGGCAGAAAAAGAGGCAAGAATTAAGGCAAAAGAGATTGAAAATGAAGCCCTGCAGTTGAAAAAAGAGCAGGAGATTATTATTGAAAAAGAAATTCTCAAAAGAAAACAACAACTTGAAGAAGAGCTTAAGAAAGAGAAAGAAGAACTTCAAAACCTTGAAAAAACCCTTATGACAAGGGAAGCACAGCTTGAGAAAAGAATTGCAAGAATAGAGCACAGAGAAGAAGAACTTGAGAAAAAATGGGATGAGGTCAAAAAGTTAGAAGAAGAAATCAAGGCTATCCAGAAAGAGATTGAAGAAAAAGAACAGAAAATCAAAGCTGCAGAAGAGCAGTATATCCTTGAACTGCAAAGAATTGCCTCTATGACAAAAGAAGAAGCCAGAGAAGAGCTTATGAAAAAAGTTGAAGAAGAAGCAAGGTTAGAAGCTGCCAAACTAATGAAAGAGATAGAAGAAGAGGCAAGGAAAGAAGCCGAAAAAGAGGCAAAATGGAACCTGGTAACAGCCATCCAGAGACTTGCTCCAGAAATTACAACCTCATACACCATTTCTGTTGTAGACCTGCCTTCCAACGACCTGAAAGGTAGAATTATCGGAAGAGAAGGTAGAAATATCAGAGCATTTGAGATGGAAACAGGAGTTGACCTGATTATTGATGATACCCCTGATATCGTTACAATTTCATCATTTGACCCTCTCAGAAGGGAAATAGCAAAGGAATCCCTTGAGAGATTAATAGCAGACGGAAGAATACATCCAGGAAGAATTGAAGAAGTAGTATCTAAAGTTAAAGAAGAAATGGAAGCCAAAGTCAGAAAACTTGGTGAAGAAACATGTCTTGAGCTTGGATTTACAGATGTTCATCCTGAACTTTATTACTACATAGGAAAGCTATACTATAGAACATCCTATACACAAAACGTTCTACTGCATACAAAAGAAGTTGCATACCTTGCAGGAATGATGGCTGCTGAACTGGGGCTTGATGAAAAAGCAGCCAGAAGAGGTGGTTTAATGCATGATATTGGAAAGTCCATCTCCCACGAGGTAGGAGGTTCCCACTCAAAAGTTGGTGCAGAGCTTGCAAAAAGATATGGAGAGCCTGATGTTGTTATAAACGCAATCCTTTACCACCACAATGACGAACCTGCAAGATATCCAGAAGCTGTTCTTGTAGCTGCTGCAGATGCATTATCAGCAGCCAGACCAGGAGCAAGAAGAGAAGCACTCCAGTCTTATATCAACAGACTGGAAAAAATTGAAGCTATTGTTAACTCATTTGAAAATGTTGAAAAATCATTTGCTATACAGGCAGGTAGAGAGGTTAGAATTATCGTAAATGCAGAGAAACTATCAGATGAAGAGGCATATCTCCTGACAAAAGAAATCGCAAAAAGAATTGAAAAAGAAGTAGAGTTCCCAGGACAAATCAAGGTAACAACCATAAGAGAATCAAGATTTGTAGAAGTTGCCAAGTAATCAATTTAAAGGGGCTATATATTAGCCCCTTTCTTTATTTCCTCCTTCTCATCTTTTGATTTATAATTTTCAGGTTATCCTCATAAATAATAAGGTTAGGAGGAGCAAAAAATGAAAATCGCCCCTGCAGATAACGTCTGGATTTTAGTTTCTACAGCCCTTGTTTTATTAATGTCTATTCCGGGACTTGCTGTATTTTATGGAGGTCTCACCAGAACAAAGAGTATCTTGAACACTATAATGATGGTTTTTGCAACATTTGGTGTTATTAGCCTACTCTGGATTTTATTTGGATATTCTTTAACATTTGGAAATGATATTGGTGGCATAATAGGAAATCTACAGTATTTCCTATTATCAGGAATAAAACCTTCTGACCCTGCACCTGCAGCAGAAAATCTTTACCATTATTTATTTATATTTTTCCAGATGACATTTGCAGCAATTACTGTTGCCCTTATGGCAGGTGCCTTTATTGAAAGAATGAAATTTTCTGCATGGCTGCTTGTATCTGCATTATGGGGAATATTCGTTTATTTCCCTGTAGCCCACTGGATTTGGGGTGGTGGATGGCTATCCAACGTAGGAACACTGGATTTTGCAGGTGGTCTGGTTGTTCATGAAACATCAGGACTTGGTGCACTGGTTGGAGCATTTATATTAGGTAAAAGGAAAGAGCCTATAATGCTGCCTGCCAACCTTGCCCTTGTTGCAATAGGAACAGGTCTTTTATGGTTTGGATGGTTTGGATTTAACGGTGGTTCTGCACTTGGAATGTCAGCACAGGCTGTATCGGCAGCATTTACAACTTCTATTGCTGCATTTATGGGCGGATTAACCTGGATGTTCCTTGAGTGGATATTATTCAAAAAACCGACATCCCTGGGATTATTTACAGGAATAATTGCAGGGCTTGCAACAATAACCCCTGCTTCAGGCTTTGTTGACCTTGGAGCAGCTTTAATTATCGGAATTCTTGCAGGTATTGTATGTTTTATAGCTGTTGTATATGTTAAAAATAAAGTTGGCTACGATGACTCTCTGGACGTTTTTGGTGTCCACGGTGTAGGTGGAATGCTTGGGGCTTTATTACTTGCTGTATTTGCAAATCCAGATATAGCTGATGTTGCTGGAATTATTTATGGAAATGCTTCACAATTAATGCCACAGATAATTGGTATTATCGCTGTGGGTATTTATACAATCATTGTTTCTGCAATCATATTCAAATTAGTTGATATTATTGTTGGTCTTAGAGTTCCTAAAGATTATGAAATAGAAGGACTTGATGAAAGAATTCATGGTGAAAGGGTTATGAACGAACCAATAAAGTTTTAGGTAAGGAAGGAAAATGAAATTTTTATGTATTGGCGATGTTATTGGAAGAACAGGGAGAAATGCCTTAAAGCGTTTTCTCCCTGAAGTTAGAGAAAAATATCAGCCAGATTTTATAGTTTTAAATGGAGAAAATGCTGCAGGTGGTTTTGGTTTAACCAAAAAGGTTTATGATGAACTTCTATCTATGGGAATTGATGTAATAACTTCAGGAAATCATATATTTGACAAAAAAGAGATTACCCAGTTTATTGACCAGGAAGAAAAACTTTTAAGACCTGCAAACTACCCTCCCCAGGCACTTGGTAGAGGATACGGTATTTACGAAAAAAATGGCAAAAAGATAGCAGTTATAAATCTGATGGGAAGGGTTTTTATGGGAATATCCCTTGATTGTCCATTTAGAAAGTTTGATGAGATTTATGAAAAAATTAAAGAGGAAGTTGATTACATAATCGTGGATTTTCACGCAGAAGCAACTTCAGAAAAAACAGCCTTTGGATATTATGTTGATGGTAGGGCAGATATTGTTTTTGGAACCCATTCCCATGTGGCTACTGCCGATGAGATGATACTTCCAAAAGGAACAGCTTATATAACAGATGTTGGTCTTACAGGGCCTAAATATTCTGTAATAGGGATGAAAATTGAAGAACCTATCCAAAAATTCATAACAGGAATGCCTGTTAAATATGATGTAGCAAAGGGAGCTTTAATATTTCAGGCAATATTTGTTAAAAAGACAGAAGAAAAAACCGAAATTATAAGACTAAAGTTTGAAGAGGAGTGAAAAGAGCATGGCTTTTTCTGGGGAATTCTATCTCACAAAAGTTCCTATACTGGATAAACATAAAAAAATCTTTGCTTATTTCCTGTCTATAAAAGATTATGAAGATAAATCTGTATCTGTAAAAGAACTGGCAGACATTCTTGTTCACACCGACCTGAAAAAACTTTCAGGAAGTTATCCTGTATTTTTAAAAGTTGAACCTGAGATACTTACACATGATATTTTAGATTATATTCCTGCAGACCAGATTATATTTATACTGGATATATCTAATTTAAATAATGAATTAATAACCATTATTGAAGAGCTTAAGAAGGATTTCTTCAGATTTTCATTTAGATATAATGCTTCTTTTGAAAAAATCAAAAACCTTGCTGACTACATATTTGCCAGTATAAAGGATATAAATTCCCAGGTTTATATGTTAAAGGACAAAACTATAATCACAGACGTATATTCTATGGAAGAGTTTAACAACCTTGTAAATGAAGGCTTCAAATATTTTAAAGGAGACTTTATATTCAAACCTGCAACTATTGTTGAGAAAAAGATAAATCCTTCAAAACTTGCTGTAATGGAACTTTTTACAAAGGTAAGGGAAAATTTTAATCCTAAAGAGATAGAAGAATTAATCAAAAGAAATCCTGATTTAAGCATTAGTCTCTTAAGATATGTTAACTCTGCTGCTTTTAGCTTCCGTAGTAAGATTACTTCTATCAGGCATGCAATATCAATACTTGGTCAAAGGAACTTACTCCAGTGGTTATTACTATTTCTATATAGGGCAGGTGAGAATGAGCCTTTTGCAGAGACATTACTGGAGGTTTCTGCAGAAAGGGGAAAAACTATGGAAATTCTCGCTCAACAAATAAATCTTTCGGATGAAGAAACTGAAAAAGCCTTTCTGGTAGGAATACTATCCCTTGTTGATAAGTTGATTGGTGTACCCCCTGAAAAATTAGGTAAAGAGTTAAATCTGGATGAAGAAATCATTAACGCCATTTCTAAAAAAGAAGGAGTTTTAGGAGAACTATTATTTATAGTTGAAAAAACAGAAGAAGGAAGAATAGGAGAGGCCTCAGATATCATTGAAAAATTAGGCCTCCAACTGAATGATGTTATGTCTGCCCAGCTAAAAGCATTCGCCTGGTTTGAAGAGGTCAATCTGGTTTAAACTGCAAAATAAGTTGCCTCTGGGTGATAGACTACTATTGCGTCTGTTGATTGCTCTGGGACTATCAGATAGTTTTCTGTAAGGGTTATACCCAGTTCTTCAGGTTTCAGGAGTTTAAATATTTTTTCATTCAGGCTAAGGTCTGGGCAGGCTGGATAACCTGGAGAGTATCTTGCTCCCTGATACTTTCTGACCTGCCAGTTTACATCCTCAAGGTTTTCTCCTTCATCTTTTGCTATTCCAAGCTCTATTCTAATCTGTTTGTGAACTATCTCTGCCAGTGCTTCTGCAAGTTCTACACCAAGACCATGAATAAGATGGTATTCCTTGTATTTTCCTTCCTTGAAAAGCTGGTTTTCATACTCAGACAGCTTATCACCTGCAGAAACTACTGTAAAAGCCACAACATCATGCCTGTCATTGTGGAAATAATCTGCAAGACATCTGTAAGGTGGTTTCGTTGAACGGGGGAAGTTCATAACAAGCTCTGCAGTGCCTATTATATTCTCAAGGGGTTCTCTATTTGCATCCTCATCCTTTTGCCAGCCTTCTGTTTCAGGGAAGATAAGCAGAGAGCACTCTCTATTTTCCTCATTTTCTTCAGGAAAATCAGACCTGCATGGCCAGTATCCATATATGATTTTTGGCTGGAATATATTTTCTTCTATCAGCAGTTTTTTCAATCTTTCAAATGTTGGAAGTATCTCCTCTTTTTTCAACTTTTCATACTCTTCTTTTGTTTTTCCAGACCTTGTGTATCCCCATGCTCTTTTGAACAGCCCTCCTTTGTTTATCCATTCAAAAGCAAGTTCCTGTATATACCTGTAAAGCTTTCTATCTTCCATTTCAGGATAAATCCAGATTTTTCTTCCCCAGAATGGAGGAACAGGAACAGGAACGCTTCTATCTGGCATTTTAATCTGGCTTATTGGAGGTATTTTGACTTCTTCTTTTGGTTCTTTCAGTTTTTCTTCAATCTCTTCTTCCTCTTTGTCGTATCCAAGGTCTGTATCAAGGGGAGAAACACCATCCCATTTTTCAATTCTTGTCATTGCCTCAATACCATCAAAGGCATCTCTGCAGTAAAAAATTGGACCATCATAGATAGGTCTGCAGTATTCATCAACAAAGGCTTTGTTCAGGGCAGCTCCTCCAAGGAGGACAGGGACTTTCAGTCCTCTTTTTTGCATTTCTTCAAGGTTGTTTTTCATCTCAAGGGTGGATTTTACAAGAAGACCACTCATCCCAATAGCATCTGCATTATGCTCCTCATAAGCCTTCAGGAAGTCCTCAAGCTCAACCTTTATACCAATATTCACAACCTTAAATCCATTGTTTGTCAGGATAATATCAACAAGGTTTTTCCCAACATCATGAACATCCCCTTTAACTGTTCCAAGAATAAGGGTCGTCTGTTTATCTTTTTTCTTTTTAGGTAGATACTGGTTTAGATAATCAACAGCAGCTTTCATAGCCTCAGCAGACTGGAGAACAAAAGGAAGCTGCATTTTTCCTTCACCAAACAGGTCTCCTACAACCTTCATTGCATCAATCAGGATTTCATTAATGATTTTTTCAGGGGGTATTGTATGTCTTGCCTCTTCAACAGCCTGTATTAGTTTGTCTTTTTCTCCATCTATAAGGAGTTTTTTTATTCTTTCTTCAATAGGTAGTTTCTTCAACTCATCTTCTTCAGCTTTTAAGTCCCTGTCTTTTGCATTTGAAAAATGCTGTATAAATTTGAATAGCGGGTCTTCTCCATTTTCCCACTTATTGAAAAGCAGATTTTCGCATACCTTTCTGTCTTCCTCTGATATTTTGTGATAAGGGATTAGATGTTTAGGGTTTACTATTGCCATTGTAAGACCGGCTTCAACACAGTGATGGAGAAAAACAGAATTCAGATACTTCCTCGCTGTCATATCAAGGCCAAAGGAAATATTTGATATTCCAAGAACAAATCCAACCTCTGGATACCTTCTCCTAACTTCCTTAATAGCCTCTATTGTCTGGATAGCTGCATCCCTGTATTCCTCATCTCCGGAACCTACAGTAAAAGTAAGAACGTCAAAAACAAGGTCTTCCGGGTGCAAACCGTGTTTTTCTGTTGCCAGCCTATACATCCTTTCTGCAACTTCAACTTTTCTTTCTTTTGTTTTTGCCATTCCCTTTTCATCTATTGTAAGAAGGACAACTGCTGCTCCGTATCTTTTTGCCAGATAGCAGACCTTATTAAATTTTTCTTCTCCATCTTCAAGGTTTGCAGAGTTCAGGATTGGCCTTCCACCTATCAGCTTAAGGGCTGTTTCAAGTGCCGGTAGCTGTGTGCTGTCAGGCATAAGTGGAATAGGGATTTTTTCATTAAACCTGCTTATCACCTCTTTCATATCTTTTATTTCATCTCTACCTGCAAAGTTTACAGAAACGTCTAAGGCATGGGCTCCTGCCTTCACCTGCTCCTGTGCTATGGACAAAATAGCATCATAGTTTTCTTCCAGAAGCAGCTCACGGAATTTTTTAGAACCTGTTGCATTAGTCCTTTCTCCTACCAGAAACGGAGGAGGCTCCTGTTTTAAAGGCTGTATGCCGTATAGAGAGGCTAATGCCCGTGGCTGTTTTCCTTTAGGAGGTTTTGGTTTTCTTCCTGCTACCTTGTCAGCAAGGGCTTTTATATGGGCAGGGGTTGTTCCACAACATCCACCTACAATAGCAACACCGTCTATATCTAAAAATCTACTTTCCTTTTCTGCAAACTCTTCAGCTCCCATGGGGTAGTATGTATGACCACCTCTGTTTTCTGGCAGACCTGCGTTTGAGTGTATAGAAATAGGCTTTGGCCAGACTTCCGAAAGTTTTTTTAGATGCTGTTCTATCTGGTCTGGTCCTGTTCCACAGTTAAACCCAAGGGATAAAATATCAAAAGGCTCCATAATAACAGCAAGGGTCTGGGCATCTGTCCCAATAAGCATTGTCCCAGAAAGCTCAATGGTGGCTGAAACCATAACAGGAATATCTTTCCCTTCTTCTTTTGCTGCGTCCTGAACAGCATGTAAAGCAGCCTTTATCTGCAATGGGTCTTGGAATGTTTCAAGCAGGAATACATCAACACCACCGTGTATAAGACCTTTTGCTGCTATTTTGTATCCTTCATACATCTCATCGTAGTGGATATGTCCAAGGGAAGGTAGTTTTGTTCCGGGTCCCAGCGAACCTGCAACAAATCGTGGTTTTTCAGGGGTTGAGTATTTATCACATACCTGTCTTACAAGCTCAGCTCCAGCTTTTGCAAGTTCATAGGCTCTATCTGGAATATCATACTCTTCTAAAACCCATGGTAAAGCCCCAAATGTGTTTGTTTTTATAAGGTCTGCCCCTGCCTGTGCATACTTTTCGTGGATAGAACGGATTATGTCAGGGGCTCCTACATTTAAAACCTCATTACAGCCCACTTTTCCCTGCCATGCATCCATGGGAACAATCATAGACTGTATCATTGTTCCCATAGCACCATCTATAACAAGAACCTTTTCTTTTATAAGCTGTTTTAAATCTGCCATTCCACCTACCTTTTTTAAATTTTTGGAATTAATAACTTATCAAAATTTATTGCCTTTTCACAGAGTATGATTAATTTAATATTGCAAAAAAATTTAAAGCTAACATATAATATATTGCTGCGAATTTTATTAAACCTTAAAGGAGGTTTCTTGTCATGGGCAGTGGTAGCCCGACGCAATTTTTAATTGAAAAAACAAAAATGGAGGATAGAAAATGGAAAAAACCCTCGGACTGCATATCTTAGCTGACCTCTATGGAGTAGAGTTCGACAAAATTGACCATGTCGAAGATGTAAGAGAGCTCCTGGAAGGAGCAGTCAAGTATGCAGGTCTAAGTAAATTATCATCTCACTTTCACCAATTCTATCCACATGGTGCAACAGGTGTAATCCTTCTTGAAGAATCCCACATTTCAATTCATACATGGCCAGAGCATGGCTATGCAGCTATAGATGTTTATACCTGTGGTGGAAAGGAAAAAACTTTTAAAGCAATGGAATATATCTTAAAAGTGCTTAAACCTAAGAGAGTTGATGAGAAGGTTGCAGAAAGGGGAGTAGTTCCTGTAAACGAAGCTGCAACCAATATAGAAAAGATAGAACTGGAAACAGTTTAATACTGTTTCCTTTATATGTTTTTTATATGAACCATTGTTCTTCCGGAAAGGGATTACTATATTTAAATCTAAAAAGGAGGAAGAACAATGGCAGAAAAGTCTATTCCAGATAATATACTACCCTATCTACAGGATTTAACTCCTTCGGTGCTGGCTACCAGCAGGGATAATAAGCCTTATACCACATTTATAACCTGGTTAATTGCAAAGGATAAAAATACCATTAGATTTGCTTTAAGTAAGGACAGTTATTCCACAGAAAATCTAAAAGAAAACCCGTATGCAAGTGTTGAGGTTTTTGGTGAAGGGTTTGCCCTGAGTATTTCAGGGGAAACAAAGCTTATTGTAGACGAAATAGGAGAACTACCTTTTCCTGTTTCTGTATTCGAAATGAAAGTTGAAAAAGTTGTGGATAATCTATTCCCCGGTGCAAGTGTAACAGATAAAATACCCTTTGAACATACAGGGGATACAGTTCAGGCTAAAGAATTTGATAGAATTGTTTTAGAAGAGTTAAAAAAATAAAAGAAAAGCCCTGAGGAACAGGGCTTTATTTTATAAGCAGGATTTTTTAATCACATCCTCAGGAATAGAAACCCTTATAACTCCTCTGAAATCTCCAAGTTTATATCCAGTTGCTTTATCGTTAGGATAAAGCTCCTTTAATTTTTTAACAACTTTTGGGTCCATTGATTTTGGGTCTCCGTGACAGGTCAAACACACGCCTTGAATTTTCAATGGTTTGTAATATCTGTATTCTCCTTTTAGTTTCTGTATATAGTATGGAGGAAGTTTTCCTGTTTCTTTATATGTTTTCTCAAAAAACTTAAGTGCTTCAGCTTCATATTTATCGGGTTTGTTTTTAGGATTTCTGTATTTAAATGTTGTTCTTTTTATCTCAATATCTCCAAAATCTTCAGCTACTTCTTGAGTTATTTCCATTGCTTTTTTTGAACATACTTCAATAGCACCTACAGCTCCTTTGGTTTTAAGAGCCTTTTTCAGTTCAGCCTTAAGGTTCTGAAGGAGCATCTGAGCCGCATCTTCACCAAAATCTTTAATAACTTTAACTTTTTTAGGAGACATATCTACGTTAGTATATTGAGGCTGTCCACAGGAAAAAAGTAAACCTGCTGACAAAACAGCTGCTGCTATTACTGCTTTTTTCATTTTTTCCTCCTTATTCTGCCAGTAATTTTTTTTCTTTTGCTTTGGTTAGATACTCAAAAAGTTCGTAATCTTCAATCTGATGAAAGTCCTGATAATATGCACCTACTGCGAAAAATGGTGTATCTACCTTATGATAACATACTATATCATCAAAAATCTCTTTAACCCGTAGAATACTATCTACAGGACATACAGGAACTGCAAGTATTATTTTTTGGGCACCTCTTTCTTTCGCAGACTTTCCTGCAGCCATGGCAGTGTATCCTGTGGCTATTCCATCATCAACAATAATTACTGTTTTTCCTTCAAGATTAGGCTCTTTACCGCCTGCGTATCTCTCAAGTTTTTTTCTGGCCTCGTTAATGGCTTTTTGTATTGCCTCCTCAATATAAGGATACCCATAAGCATAAGGAGAGAGTATATATGTCCCATCTGGAGTTGCTGCACCAATTGCTGCTTCAGGATTATCAGGAGGGGTGATTTTTTTGGCAATTATCATCCCAAATGGAATTCCCAATTTTTCTGCAA
>JALWLQ010000133.1 GCA_027084095.1 Persephonella sp. | reverse complement strand
CTAATCATATCTGCAATTTCAAAGTTTTTCTGTTTTCTGGCTATATTTCTTACTTCAAGGAGTGTTTCTATCAGCTCTTCATCTATAGCTTCTTCTTTTTTCTCTATCTTAGCCTGTTCTACCTCAACACAAGGTTGCAGGCTATCAAAAAGTCCGAATATATCCTTTCCTATTTTATGGAGCACATCTGCAGCCTCTTTGTACGATGCAAGGGCTTTTTTAGATATTCCACCTTCTTTAACTGCCCTGTCTTTAAGTATATTCATTTCTCTAACAAGACCAAATAAAGCAGCCAGAGCTTCTGGCGTATTAAAATCATCACTCATTGCAGCATAAAATCCTTGCTCTGCTTTTGCAATAGCGTCGTATAAATGGCCTTCAAAATCTGGATTTTCCGGTAGTCTTTCCAGTATTTCATACTCATCCATTGCATTTTTAAGTCTTTCATAAGCCTTTTTGGTTTCTTCCATCTTTTCCCATGAAAAATCAAGGGGACTTCTGTAATGAACAGATAAAACCAGTAGTCTAAGAATATCTGGCTCATATTTAGAATAAATCTCTTTAAGGGTTATGTAGTTTCCAAGGGATTTAGACATCTTTTGACCGTTAACAGTAACCAGACCGTTATGTATCCAGTATCTTGCAAATGGTTTTTCAGATAAAGCCTCTGCCTGAGCAAGTTCATTTTCATGGTGAGGGAATGTCAGGTCTAATCCTCCACCGTGTATATCAATTGTTTCTCCAAGATGTTTAAAAATCATTGCACAGCATTCTGTATGCCAGCCGGGTCTTCCTTTACCCCATGGGCTATCCCATGCAGGTTCTCCAGCTTTTGAGGCCTTCCAGAGTGCAAAATCCAGTGGGTCTTTTTTCTTTTCTCCTGGCTCTACCCTTGCACCAGCTATCAGCTCATCAACACTTCTTTTGGATAGTTTTCCGTAATCCTTAAATTTCCTAACAGAAAAATAAACATCTCCTTCAACTTCATAGGCATAGCCTTTATCTATAAGCTTCTGGATAAAATCTATGATATCTGGAATATGGGTGGTGACCCTTGGCTCAACATCTGCAGGCTCTATTCTGAAATTCTCTGCATCCTGAAAATATTCTTTGATATATCTGTCTGCTATTACTGTAAAAGGCAGACATTCATTTTTTGCCCTATTTATAATCTTGTCATCAACATCAGTAAAATTCCTGACAAATTTAACGTTATATCCCAGATACCTGAGATACCTTCTTATCATATCAAAAACAATTAAACTCCTTCCGTGTCCTACATGGTTAACATCGTAAACGGTAACACCACAGGTGTATATCTTGACCTCACCAGGATTTATAGGAACAAACTCCTCTTTCTGTCCTGAAAGGGTGTTATAAACCTTTAAACTCATGCCGCTCACCTCCAGTTGTTGTTATAATTATAACCCAATTCTATATTTAATAATGATAATAACTGCTTTTTAAGGAGGCCTGAAATGAATAACAGAAAGGACAGACTGCTGAAAGAGTATATCCACGACCCATACTTCACAAAGGAAAAATACCATGACCCTTCTGTATGCGAAAGGTGTGGAGTAGTTTTCCACGATGGCATTTTCCAGTGGATTGAGCCTCCTCCTGCCAATGCTGAAAAAATGATATGTCCTGCATGTAGAAGAATTGAGGACAAATATGAAGGGGGAGTTGTTGTCCTTGAAGGAGAATTCCTTGCATCCCATAAAGATGAAATTCTAAATCGTATAAAAAATGTTGAAGAGGAAGAGATGGCATATAGACCCCTTGAAAGAATTATAGAAATAAACGATGAAGGAAACAAAATAACAATAACAACAACTTATGAACATCTGGCAAGAAGAATTGGAGAAGCTGTCCATAAAGCATACAAAGGCAAATTAAACTTCCAGTATCCTGAAGGAGCAAAATATATAAGGGTTCACTGGGAAAGGTAAATGGTAATCATAGGGGTTGATACAGGGGGAACTTTTACGGATTTTATCTTTAAAAAAGATGGAAAGTGGCATATTTACAAAACCCTGTCAACCCCTGAAAACCCTGCCATTGCTGTTTTAAAAGGAATAAAGCATATAGGCCACGACCAGAAAAAAGATATAACCCACGGTTCTACCGTTGCCACAAATGCAGTTCTTGAAAGAAAAGGAGCCAAAACAGCTTTTATCACAAACAAAGGTTTTGAAGATATCATCTATATAGGCAGACAAAACAGAAAAGAGCTTTACAACCTTTTTTATAGAAGACCTGAGCCTCTTGTTGAGCAAAAACATTGCTATGGTATCAATTGCCGTGTAAACAGCAAAGGTGAAATTATTCAGGAAATAGATGAAAATGAAATAGACCAGATTATCCAGCAACTAAAACAGGAAAATATTCAGTCTGTAGCCGTTTCATTTCTGTTTTCATTTTTAAATCCGGAACATGAAAAAATTATTAAAGAAAAACTTGAGAACAATGGTTTTTATGTAACAGTTTCATATGAACTAATCCCAGAGTTCAGGGAGTATGAACGCTCATCAACAGTAGTTATTAATTCTTACGTAATGCCAAAAATGGATTACTACATAAGCTATATACAGGAAAATCTATTACCGGAAGACCAGTTCAGAATAATCCAGTCAAACGGCGGCGTAATCGCACCGGAAGTAGCAAAAAAGGAACCTGTTAGAACAGTTTTATCAGGACCTGCCGGTGGTGTAGTAGGAGCATACCACATAGGGCAGATAACAGGACAAACCAGACTAATCACATTTGATATGGGAGGGACATCAACAGATGTTGCTTTAATAGACGGTCAGATACCATTTTCCACAGAAGCAACAATATCGGACTTTCCTGTAAAGGTTCCTGTTATTGATATTCATACTGTAGGTGCTGGTGGCGGTTCTATTGCATATCTCGATGAAGGGGGAGCTTTAAATGTAGGTCCTGAAAGTGCCGGTGCTGACCCGGGACCAATCTGCTACGGCAAAGGGGAGAAAATCACTGTAACAGATGCAAGTCTTATCACAGGTCGTCTTCTCCCTGACTACTTCCTTGGGGGAAAAATCAAATTAGACTATGGGAGAACATACAGATATTTTGAAAAATACGCACAGGAATGGAATATTCCTGTTGAAAAGCTTGCAGAAGGAGTGCTCACAATAGCCAACACAAAAATGGAAAATGCCATAAGAAAAATATCCATTGAAAGAGGTCATAACCCAAAAGATTTTGCACTTTTTGTTTATGGAGGAGCAGGGGGACTGCATGCTGCATTTTTAGCAAAATCCATAGGTATACCAAAGGTAATAATTCCTAAAAATCCAGGTATTTTTTCTGCCTTTGGAATGCTTTTGTCCGATATTGTTAAAGACTATTCCCTGACAGTTTTACTTGATGCCAGAGAAAATAGCTTTAATCATTTAAACCAGCTTTTTGAAACCCTAAAAGAAAAAGCTATAACAGATTTAAAACAGGAAGGGATAGACCAGCAAAATATTAAAATCCAGAAAATCCTGGATATGAGATACAAAGGACAATCCTTTGAGATATTTGTTCCATTTTCAGAAAAGTTTATTGAGGATTTCCACAATATATATGAAAAAAATTACGGATATAAAATGACAGATAAACCGGTTCAAATCGTAAATATCAGACTAAGGGCAACAGGCTACAAAGAAAAACCAGAAATAGAAAAAATCATAGAAGGGACAGAACAAATACCACAGGAGGCTATAATAGACCATAGACCTGTTATTTTTGATGGAAAGGAGTATAAAACAGCAATTTTAAACAGAGATAAACTACTTGCAAATAATGAAATCAATAGTCCAGCAATAATAGTTGAATACTCTTCAACAACAGTGGTACCGCCTTTTGCAAAGGCTATAATAGATTTATATGGCAACATAATAATAGAGGTATAAATGGAAGATAGAAAATTCTTATTTCTGCCTTTTGGCTTCTGGGTAACAGTTTTAGGAGTTATAACACTTTATCTTTTATATCGTTTAATCAGGATATATCTATGGCCTAAAACAGAAGGAATAATAATAAAGTCCGAAATACAGAAAGACAAAAGGACAATAGCCTATGACTACTACTATCCCCATATAGAGTATAAATACACGGTAAACGGTAAAGAGTATATATCTAACAGAATTTTCCTTACAGAAATGGCATCTGATTATGAAACAATAAGAAAACTGGTGGAAAAATTTCCAGAAGGAAGTAAAGTCAAGGTTTACTATAATCCCTTTAATCCTTCTGATGCCGTTTTAAAAAGAAACTACCATACAGGAATGTTTATCCAGACACTTGTATTTTTCAGCATGCTGTCTGTTTTCCTTTATACACTGATTTTTGAAATCATTTTTTACGGCTCAGATTTATCTGATTTAGCAAATATGGTAAAAAGCTGGCTCCATTCAATAATCTACGGAGAATAACTATGATAGACCCGATACTGCTGGAAGTTTTCAAAAATAGAACCTCAGCAATTGCAGAAGAAATGGGGGTTATCCTCCAGAGAACCTCTTACTCCCCAAATATAAAAGAGAGAAGGGATTTTTCCTGTGCAATTTTCAACAACAAAGGAGAGCTAATAGCCCAGGCTGCACATATTCCTGTTCATCTGGGCTCAATGCCTATGTCTGTTTTGGAAACAATAAAATCTATTTCCTTTGAAGAAGGAGATATGGTCGTTCTAAACGACCCATACAAAGGAGGAACACATCTGCCTGATATAACACTGATTGCCCCTGTTTTTATAGACGGAAAGCTCCAGTTTTTTGTTGCAAACCGTGCTCATCATTCAGATATAGGAGGTGCTTCTCCCGGTTCAATGCCAATCTCAAACTCAATATTTCAGGAAGGATTTATTATTCCACCTGTGAAACTGGTAAAAAAAGGACATATTGACAAGGAAATTTTTGCTCTGATTAAAAACAACGTTAGAACTCCAGAAGAACGGGAAGGGGATTTTAATGCACAAATAATGGCAAATATAACAGGGATTAAAAGATTAAAAGAGCTTGTCCAAAAATACTCTTTAAAAACTGTAAATCTGTATATGAATGCTCTTCTTGATTACTCAGAAAAAATAATGAGAAACAAAATAAAAGAAATTCCCGATGGAGTTTATTCTTATGAAGACTACATGGAAGACGACGGACTTGGAAACACAGAGATAAAAATAGCAGTAGAAATATCTATAAAAAATGATGAGGCTATAGTTGATTTTACAAAATCAGACCCACAAACAGAAGGCAGTATAAACGCAGTAAAAGCAATAACTATGTCTGCTGTTTATTATGTTTTCAGGTCTCTGCTCTCTTCTGATGTTCCTACAAATGCTGGCTGTTTCAGGCCAGTAAAAATAATTACCAAAAAAGGCACAATTGTTGATTGCAACCATCCTGCAGCTGTATCTGCTGGCAATGTTGAAACCTCACAAAGAATTGTTGATGTGGTTTTAGGTGCTTTATCAAAAGCAATTCCAGAGGAAATACCTGCAGCAAGTCAGGGAACAATGAACAACATAACCATTGGTGGAATAAATCCTGAAACAAATCAACCTTTTACATATTACGAAACCATCGGCGGTGGAATGGGTGCTTCTGTCAAAACAGACGGAGAAAGTGCCATCCAATCCCACATGACAAACACCCTTAACACTCCTGTTGAAGCTCTGGAGTTTGAATATCCATTTCAGATTGTCAGATATTCCATAAGAAAAAACTCAGGTGGAAATGGTTTTCACAAAGGAGGGAATGGAATTATCAGAGAAATAAAACTCCTTGCAGATGCACAGGTGACAGTCATATCAGAAAGAAGAAAAATAGCCCCTTACGGTTTATTTGGAGGAGAAGCTGGAGAAACAGGCAAAAATATAGTCATAAAAAATGGCAAAAAAGAGATAAAACCATCTAAATTTTCAGAAAAACTAAAGACCGGAAATATAATCAGAATAGAAACCCCCGGTGGCGGGGGGTATGGAAACCCTACTTCTTAGCAGGTTTTACTATCTCAATTTTTTCTATAATAACCGGTTTAACAGGAACATTCATCATCCAGCCAACATTCATCACAGGGACTTCAGCAATTTCATCAACAACATCCATTCCTTTTATAACTTTTCCAAAAACTGTATATCCCCATTTCTGAGGATTTTTACCATAATCAAGATATGTGTTATCAGCAAGATTTATAAAAAACTGGGTATTTGCACTATGAGGGTCAGAAGTTCTTGCCATAGCTATAGTTCCTCTAACATTAGATAGACCATTATTTGACTCATTTTTAACAGGGGGATGGGTTGGTTTTTTATAATTTAAATCCTTATCAAATCCTCCTCCCTGAATAACAAACCCTTTCACAACCCTGTGGAAAATCAATCCATTATAAAAACCTTCTTTCACATAAGTAAGAAAATTTTTAACTGTTAAAGGAGCTTTATCAGGATAAAGTTCCACATAAATATCTCCCATATTGGTCTTAATAACAACAACAGGATTTTCTTTTGCAAAAGAAAATCCCAAAACTCCAAGTACTAAAGCCACAACCATAAATATTTTCTTCATCTTTCTCTCCATAATGATATTTTTTTATATAAAATTTATATCAAAAATTTGGGGGAGAGAATGAAGTTTGAAAAATATATACACAAAAAACGAATAAAAGACCTTCCAGAAGAGCTAATGCCACGGGAAAAGGCACTTAAATATGGACTATCATCGTTATCCGATGCAGAACTGCTGGCACTTTCATTGGGACAGGGAACCAAGGAACTCAATGTTCTTGGACTTGCAGACCTGCTCTTAAAAAAATTTAAAGGTTTATCCTCAATGAAAAATATAACCCTTGAGCAGCTTACAGAAATAAAAGGTATAGGCAAAGTAAAAGCACTCCAAATCCTATCAATATTTGAAATTATAAAAAGAATAGAACATCAAGAGGAAAACACTATATTTTCCACTCCTGAAGATGTATATTCCCACGTAAAATGGCTATCTAAAGAAAAAAAAGAACAGATGCTTGTTTTATACACAAACACAATGAACCAGCTTCTTGGGGAAGAGGTTGTTGCTATAGGCTCAATAAATGTTGTATCTGTCAGACCCCGGGATATTTTCCAGCCAGCCTTTAAATATAATGCTTATGGAATAATTCTTGTGCATAATCACCCTGAAGGTTCTCCATATCCCTCAAAGGAAGATATAGAATTTACAAACCTTATCAGCCGTTTATCCCTTGAAATCGGCTTTGAACTATTAGACCATATAATTGTCGGAAAAAAAGATTTTTATTCCTTCGCACGTGAAGGAAAACTTGATAATATCTAAAAATTACTATATTCTGTTAGTAAATACTAACCCAGAGGTAATATTATGAAAAAATGGAAACCACCAGCAGAAAACTTACCTAACATATACGATAGACTTGTTGAGGGACTTGCATATCCCCATTTCTTTCAACTTATTCATATTGCAGGATATCAAGATTATCTAAGAGAAGGAGCTTTAACAATATTTGTTCCTGTAGAAAATACCATTGATTATATATCTCCAGAAACTCTGACAACTATAGAAAAAGCTTTAAAAGATGAAAAGCTTGCAAAAGAAATACTGGAAAACCACATAGTAGAAGAGCCTATAACACTAAAAGAAATGCTTGATATAAAAGAACTTACTACCCTAAATGGCAAAAAGATTTCCACTAATGTAGAATGCCATATAAGAGAAGATTATGAATTTCTTATTGACCATGCCTGTTATGTAACAGCAAAAATCCAGAACAATAAAATCGAAACGGCAAATATAGTCTGTTATAACGGTTTTATCCATACAATAAAAGGTATTATTCTTTAAATATCTGGATAATTTCACTAAAAATATTAAACATCTTGCTTCATTTTTTGTATATAATTATCTTTGTATATATAAAGAATTATAACTACAAAAAATATATTTAAAAATAAACGTAGTTAATCTCTAACTAAACAAGAGGGAGGGTTTCATTATGCGAAAGCATATTCTTCGGTATTCTCTATCTGCAGGTATTTTAACTGCAACCATTTTTGTTTCCTCCTGTTTTAACAATTCAGATGGAGGGACAACTATCAGTAATCCAAGTACAGAAACACCATCCCAGGAAAGCTCTATCACCCAGGCAGTAATTAACGGCTCTATTGATAGTGGAGGGATTGATACCCAGGCTGTAGGAGACACTATACCCGCCCTAATTACTGCAGTATCAATTGATAATAACGGAAAAGAAATTGGTAAATCGAACTCCGTTGAAAACAACGGTTATTTTGGGATTAGTGTTCCCATCTCAAAAGATGGGGGGAAAATAGTAATATCAGTAAACAAAGATGGATTTTCTCAAGGTACCCAGACAATTAAATACAACTCACCGGAAGATGTTGAAAACTTAAACCTAATCATACCTATAAAACCTGTTGAAAAACAGATTGTAAATTTAGGAAATATAAACTTGGCTTCTGTTGGTAATACTTCTCTGAGAATTAGATTTTATAAAGACGATAAAGGAAAAATAAAATCAGAAGTTGTAAACCAAATATCTCCCCAATCCCAAGAAAATACAATTATGGAACTGGCTATTCCTGTTTCTAAGCTCCAAGCAAATAATACATCAGTTGTGGAAATTTCTTATCAAGGGTTTACTCCATCTGACCCTGAAGATTACAAAAATTTCCCTGGAGAAGACTATATAGAAGGTGGAGAACTTATTTCCTTTGGATTTGACTGGTTGGATATCCAAGACCCAACTACAGGAGAAAATCCTCTAACACAGGGAAGTATTTCTCCTCAACTGGCCAAAGAAGATTTAGGGGAGTATTTCAGGATTTTCAGGTATGTGGACTGTAACCAGCTCAGGAAACTGAAAAATAGCTTAGGCACACTTGATGTTGACCCAAATAAAGAAGGTATCCAGTATATTTTTTACGCTTTTGATTGGGAAACTGGAGTATGGTTAGAGGCAGGGGAAGGTGTATTTGTAAATAACTTAACAAATTATTACGAAGTGGGTGAGGATGAGAACAAAATAGATACTGCATGGGATTATATCATTAAAAATGGCTGTGTAAATGCCACTCCTTGCTCACAAGACCCTAATAGTTCAGCTTGTGTGGATGTGAACAATGATGGTACTCCGGAGGATGTAAGCTGCTCCGGTAATAATATAATCACAGACGAAAATCAAATATGTGCTTCAGGTGAAGGAACTTACGTAGTAGTTAGCTCAACTAATCCAGACCTTAGCTGGAAAAATCTGGACTATATAAAGCCTGCAAGCAAGGTTTTAGAATGTGAAATAATCGTAAAAGATGACGAAGGAAACCCTGTATCTACCCTTTTAAGTGTTTATCCCGATAATAATAACTGTATCTCCAACTGGTACGGTGTTTCATCTGCAAAAGGAGAAGCTACAGCAAATGTTTTAAAATTCTGTGCCCCTGCAACAGGAATAATAAATGTAGTAAATCCATATACACATGAAAAAATCTCTAAACAAATTACTTTTGGAACAGGATGTAAACTCACTTTCACCCTAACCAATCCTTACAAATGTGTAGTTGAAGGAAAAGTTGTTACTTCAGATACAGGTTCTGCTAAGGAAGATGTTGATGTTCACCTGAAAAATGAACAGGTTGGATTTTATGGCTATACAACAACTGAC
The DNA here is from genome assembly GCA_027084095.1 of Persephonella sp. Taxonomy (GTDB): domain Bacteria; phylum Aquificota; class Aquificia; order Aquificales; family Hydrogenothermaceae; genus Persephonella_A. The sequence goes on along the minus strand of JALWLQ010000133.1, from coordinate 3,621 downwards.
CAAAATGGAGAATTCATTCATGCTGTCCCTTGTAGTACCGATATTGAATTACACATCTATGATAAATACTTACAGTTTAACGTAAACGGTGTATTGGAAAGTAATGAAGCACAGGATAATGGAAATAAAGTAATCCTTAAAGATATAGAAATAATAAATATTAAACCAAACGGTTACGGAGAAGTTCTGTCTAAAATTATAAAAGTTGGTAATGACATAAACGTTAGAATATATGGATGGGACCCTGATGGAAGTTATCCTATTAACTATACGATAACCCTTAAACTTAATGATAATGCTGTAAAAACCGTTAACGGTCAGCTTTTCGGTTCTGAGGAAGATGTAAGAATACCAACAAATGACATATCTGATGAAGGTGTATATAAACTCTATTTAACACTGGAAGATTCTGAAGGTGGTCTAAGTCCAGAAATCTACATGGGAAGTGTTCAAATCTATATAAATAATGCAGCACCACAAATATTAAGCTTCTACACAAATCCTAAAACTGCAACCAGCACAGCCATAGATGTAGATGTAATCGGTTCAGCTTACGACTTAGAAGGTGAAAATCTCACATACACAATCTCTTATGACTGTGAAGGAAATGGCCAGTATACTCAACTTACAACAGGTTCAGGACAGGGAAGCATAAATTTTGAAGAAAAATTCAACATACCAAACAATGCAACAGAGTGTAAGCTCAAGCTTGAAGTTAGCGACGCCTCAGGAAACACATCAAACAGAGAATATACATTAACAGTAAAAGATGAACCTCCTGTAGTCTACCTCTTTGCATACCCAGAGTACCCAAATGAGAACGATTCCTATGTGGATATACACACATCCATATACGAACCAGATGGGCAACAGTACACCTGTAAGTGGTATGTAAACGGAAATGAAATCCAAGACGGAGATAATATTTATAGCCTTTATTCTAACAAGTGTGAAGGAATGATTATCTATCTTAATAACATAAATCCTCCTCCTCAAATTGGTGATGAATTCAAAGTAAAAATAGAAGTGACAGATGCTACAGGTAACAAAGTAGATAAAGAAATTAGTATCATTTACGGAAAAACTGCAAATGTAAATATAGGAATACAATAAGGAGGGAGTAATTATGAGAAATCAAATAAAAAAATTAGCACTGGCTACCATAATGGTAGCCCCTATTTCTTATATAGCATGTGTAGGGTCAAACTCAAACACAACGGCAAATACCTCCACAGCAGAAAGTGCTTCATTACATCTTGCCATAGAATTTAACAACTCAAAACCAAATGCCCAGTACATATCAAACGATATTCAATGTATTGAGTACTCAATATATAGCAGTGGAAACCAATGGATTGATGGTACTATTACAAAAGACAATCCTGAAATAAATCTCCAGAATATACATGTAGGTCAAAACTATATGTATTTAGAATTTTTTTCAGGTAATGAAGTAAATGGAAGATGTGATGGGAATTTATTATCCTCAATGTATCTGGAACTAAACCTTACAGAAGGTGATAATACATTCAATATTCCTTTTATAGCTTATACCAAGTGGAGACTGGAAAATTCTATAACATTTAACAAACTCAAAAACGACTCACAAGAAACTATAAATTCCTTTCTTATAAACTCAGACATTTACTATAGTCCTGAATATGTTGCTACTGCAGCTTCTGTTGATGAAACAAAACCAGCGTTCCCCGAAAGTTATCATATAGTATGGCAGGGAAGTAATCTATATACCGGAAATAACGAATGTCAAAATCAAGAAAACAGAGATAAATTCTGCTTTTTAGAAAACGACCTTCAGTATATGCTTCAATTAATAGGACCTGGCGGAACAGAGATAGCCCCTAACGCAATAGAATCTAATGACCTTGACCTTGAGCCATACACAGACAGCAACGGTACTACATGGAGAAGGGTTATTTTCATTTACGGCACAAATCCAACCTATGAAGCCTATCAAAACTTTGATGAAAAACTATATAACCTTCCTGAAGATGAGTTTTCATTAATACAAGAAGATGGTACAGATGTTGTTAATGAACTTGACACAGTCTATAAAACAACCGCCCTTAACGGTAATCAAATTAAAGGAACAATTATAGAAGTAGCAACAAATACATCTGATTACTTTGAAGATTACACCTGCGCGTGGGACCCTGACTTTAAAAATATATTTCCCTGCCCACAAGAAATCCTGCAGGAAGGTATAAAAGTCGCCGTATCCAGTGCTTTGAAAAATCAAGTTAGTGCCCAGTCTAAAGATGCAAATGATTGTTATATGAACACCAGAATAAACGAAACACGTTACTGGATAGAATACTCCTGGCAATATGCACAGTGCGAAGAGGTTACAGGAGAGGTGGTCTATTACTCAAATAGATGCGATTACAATCTTGATGGAGTAATTGACGAAAGAGACGATACAAACGAAGACGGACAGATAGACTGGTACGACAGTCTTCCGATATTCGTCAAAATGCGTTCAGAAGGAACCTTAAATATCTGTCTCTATCCATTTACAGCAACTGCAGAAGAACTCACTCAAGAAGATAAAGATATACTAACTCAATATGGCTCAAACTCATATTACAGAGTAGTTGAGTAAAAATATTTTAAGGAACAGAGAGTTTCCTCTGTTCCTGTTTCTTTTTTTAACTGGAATAATCCTAAGAATAATTACTTACCAATACCTGAATTCTCCAACATTCCATTGTTTTCCACCTAACAAGGATGAGGATTTTTATTACTTTTTAGGCAAGTTCATAAAAGAAAATTTTTTCCTTTATTCCAATGAGGTTTTTTATTATTCTCCCCTTTATGCATATCTGACCTCAATGCTTAAACCAGAAGTTCTAAGAATTCTAAACATGCTTGCAGGTTCTTCTATTCCTATCGCTATTTACTTAGCTACCAAATATTTTTTTAAAAGTCCAACACCTTTCATACTTTCCTTAATGGTTTTATCCTTTGATATCCTTGTTATATATGATGTCCATATTTTAAAAACATCCCTTGGAATATTTCTTATAACATGGGGGTTTGTTTTCTATTTATACAGCTTAAAAAATGGAAATCTGATATTTTCCATTATCTCAGGAATTTTCTTTGCCTTGGCATCCCTAATCTATATAAACTTTTTACCTGTGGTTGTAGGTCTTTTAATATATTTGTTTATAAAAAACAAAAAATTCGCAGTTTTATTTTTAATTCCTGTAATTTTTTTCACCTCTTTAACAGCAATCCGAAACTATACAGTTTCCAAAGATTTTGTTATGGTCAGTGCAATCGGAGGAATACATTTTTATATTGGCAACTCAAAATATGCCACAGGTAGTTATCAATCCATATTAGGAGTTAGGGCATCTGCCTTTGGACATTACTTTGATGGTAAAAACATTGCAGAAAAGGAAATAGGTAAAAAGCTAAAACCATCACAGGTAAATAAATTCTGGATAAAAAAAGCATTAAACGATATCATTTCAGACCCAAAAAGATGGTTATTACTGGAGACAAAAAAACTATTTCTTACATTCAACAACTACGATATACCCAACAACATAAATAAGAACTATCTAAAATCTAAAGTTCCTTTTTTAAAGCTCTCTA
>JALWLQ010000132.1 GCA_027084095.1 Persephonella sp. | reverse complement strand
ATTCTGGGAATTTTTTCTTAAACCAGAGAAGTCCTATAACATCAGCAATTGAGTATCCTTTTTCTACAACCTCAGATATTGGAACTCCGCAGTATGTAGCTTCTTCTCCTCTGTCATCAGAGATTGTGCAGATGAAGTTTGTAGGTCTTCTTACTTTTCCAGCTTTTACTGCTTTTGCATAGTCTTCTGGGATAGGTGGAACTTCTGGTTCCTGTATTTCTGGAATTTCTCCTTTTGCATGGAGTTCTTCATAAACCCCTCTTATAAGCTCTGGAAGGTCGTTAAATGATTGTGGAACATAAGCTCCGGCTTCAGCTAAAGCTGCGTTTTTGGCATCTGCTGTTTCTGCTTCAGCTCCAGCTTTAGCTCCTGCGTGTCCAAACTGAACTTCTCCACCAAAATGCTTAGAAATAGTTCCTATACACCATGCTATAACTGGTTTTGTTATTCTTCCGTCTTTTATAGCTTCTGCAACTCTATACTCAAGAGTTCCTCCTACTTCACCAAGGAGAACCATAAATTTAACCTGTGGATTTTTCTCATATCTGAGCATATGGTCAAGGAAGTCTGTTCCTGGGTATCTGTCACCACCGATTGCAATACCTTCAGCAAGACCATTTGCATTTCTTGCTATAACGTTTGAAAGCTCGTTGAAAAGACCACCAGACCTTGTAACAAGCCCTACAGAACCAGGTCTGTGGAGTTTTGAGTTAACAATATTTTCAATTGTTCCACCTGTGTTTGCTATTCTGAAAGCCCCTGGTGCGATACCACCAACTGTAGCAGGACCGATAATCCATTTTCCAAGCTCTTTAGCTTTAATTCTCATTATTCTTGCAAATCTTTCTGGAATACCTTCAGCTGTGATGGCAATTGTTCTGATTGTTGGTATATCAAGGGCTTCCATTGTTACATCATAAGCTGTTCTGAAGGAAGCAAAGTTCAGAAGAACATCTGCTTCTGGAAAGTCCTTTGCAGCTTCAGTTGTTGATTTATAGATAGGTATCATTATTTCTTGTGTTCCGTAGAAAAACTTATCAAATTTTCTTGATTGGGTTGGTGCAACAATTGCAGCAATAGATGGTTCTCTTCCAACTACATAGTCGTAGTCAAGCATTCTCTGGATAGCATTTCTGTTTAAGTTCCAGAAAATTGCCTTTGTGTTCCTATCAAAAAGTAAGTAATCAGGTTTGCTCATTTAAAAACCTCCTTTTCTTGTTTTAAGTTTTAAAAAGGGCAGGAAGCCCTCCTGTTTAAGCTGCTTCTTTTTCAGCTTCCTGAATAGCTTTTTTAACTATTTCAGTCATGTGTGTTTCTGGTCCATATACTTCTATTGGAAGACCAAGTTCCTCTGCTGCTTCTTTAATTCTTTTTAATCCAACTTCGTAGTTTGGACCACCTCTTCTTACATATATTCTCACGCCAACTTCTCTAAGTTTATCGGCGTATTCTTTCATAGCATCTATGATACCTTCAAATGTTTTAGCAACATCTGTAAAGTTAGCGATAGCACCACCAATGATTAAGATTTTTGGTCCTTTTGGATGCTTATTTCTTGTCATAAGGTCAAAAACAGTTTTTACATACTCCCTTGTTTCTGCTCTTGATGGGTTTCCTGAATACTCACCGTAGTTTGCAAGTTCTTTTACGTATCCAAGGTCTGCAACTGTGTCAGCATAAACAACAGAAGCACCACCACCTGCAACAAGTGTCCATATTCTTCCTTCAGGGTTGAGGATTGTAAGCTTTAATGATGCACCAGATTTTTCATCCATTTCTTTGATATATTTTTCTTCTGGGGAAAGGTCTCTTCCAAATCCTGCAGGAAATTCAAGTTCTCCCCATTTTCTTCCTGCAACAAACTGCGCAGTATCATCAACTCTTCCAACAAAGTCAAGAGGATAAACTTTGTTTCCAACCATCACAAGTGGGTTAATCTCAAGATATGCAAAGTGAAGGTCTCTAAAGAGTTTATAAAGTCTGTATACAAAATCTGCATATTTTTCCTTATCTTTTATGTCGGCAGGAACATTTTCTTCTATAAGCTTTTTAATTTCTTCATCTGAAGCTGTAATAGGAATTTTTACTTCTACAACTTTATCCCAGTTTTCTTCTACTTCTATTCCACCAAAAGCAGACATATAAATAATATCTTCGTCTTCACCTGTTGTGATTGCTACGTAGTATTCTTCTTCTGGTTTGTGTGGAACAAAAGGTTCAACTAAAAAATGTGTTAAATGCCCTTTTATTCCGTTAATCTCAACTTCTTCAGACATTTTTTGTTTTATCCATTCTTTAGCATCTTCCCATGTTACATCACCAGGTTTTTCTTTTTTGAAGAAGATAAGTCCAAGTTTTCCCCTTTTACCAAAAAGCATATCTGGTTTTGCAACAAGTGGAGTTTCTTTTACCCAAGGATACTCTTCAGGAATTTTGTCAAGGTCAGTTTCAGGAGTGATTAAGATTGATTTGAAATCATACTCAAAGGCACCATCAAAATACTCTTCCCAGTTTTGGGCTAAGATTCTTTTTCCATCATACTCTCTAATACCTCGTTGAGCCATTTATGTCCTCCTTAAATATTTGAATTTCAAAAGAAAATTATATCAGTAAATTTGCATAAACAAAAAATAAGGGACGCTTCCCATTTTTGAGAAACGCCCCTATCAAAAAGCTTTTAGAAAATTCTCTATTTTTCAATTAGCCTTCTAAAAGTGCATCAATTATTCTGTTAAATGTTTCAGAAGGTCTCATAGCTTTTGTAGCTTTTTCATCATCTGGGTGATACCAGTCTATATCCACAGGCTTGCCTTCTGCAGCTTTAATCTCTTCAAGGATTTTTTCTTCATTTTCTTTCAGGTCTGCATATACTTTTGCAAACTTTTCAGCAAGCTCTTTGTCTTTGTCCTGAGCTGCAAGGGCTTCAGCCCAGTAGAGAGCAAGGTAGAAGTGAGAACCTCTTGTGTCTAATTCTCCAACTTTTCTCTTAGGTGTCTTGTCATTTTCAAGGTATTTTCCAACAGCCTGGTCAAGTGTTTCAGCAAGAACAAGAAGTCTTGGATTTTCTTCCTGATGTATAGCTTTTATCTGCTTATACGCATGTCTTAAAGCCTCAACAAATGCAAGGAATTCTCCAAGGGAGTCCCATCTTAAGTGACCTTCTTTTATAAACTGCTCAACATGCTTTGGAGCAGAACCACCTGCACCTGTTTCAAACAGTCCACCACCGGCAATAAGAGGAACGATAGAAAGTGACCTTGCAGATGTTCCAACCTCAATAATTGGGAACAGGTCTGTAAGGTAGTCCCTTAAAACGTTTCCTGTAACTGCAATTGTATTTTCTCCATTTCTAAATCTTGCAAGGGTAAATTTCATAGCATCCTGAGGAGCTTTTATATAATAATCAACTCCTTCAAGGTCATATTTTGGAAGTTCTTCTTTTACAATCTCTATAAGATTTCTATCATGAGCTCTGTATTCATCAAGCCAGAACACAATTGGATATCCACTGTCCTTTGCTCTGTTAACAGCAAGCTTAATCCAGTCTCTTATAGCAAGGTCTTTAGTAATGCAGCTTCTCCAGATATCTCCTTCATTTACACAGTGCTCAATTAAAACATTTCCTTCTTCATCAACAACTTTCATCTTTCCATCTGCTGGTGGGAAGAATGTCTTATCGTGGGAGCCATATTCTTCAGCTTTCATAGCCATAAGACCAACGTTCTGGACAGTTCCTATTTTTGTTGGGTCAAACTGTCCTCTTGCTTTTATATCTTCAACGATTTCTTTATACATTGTTGCATAAGATCTGTCTGGGATAGAGAGAACTACATCATCAACCTCTCCAGATGGTCCCCATCCTTTAAGACCATTTTTAATCACAGCTGGAACTGATGCGTCAATAATAACGTCATTTGGCATGTGGAGGTTTGTTATTCCTTTATCAGAATCAACCATATACATTCTTGGTCTTTCTTGATAGATTTCTTCTATTGTTTTCTTGATAGCATTTCTTTCTTCTTCTGGAAGCTGCTCAAGTCTGTTTTCAAGCTCCTGCATACCAAATTCTGGTTTCCATCCAAGTTTTTCTAATGTGTCAGCATGTCTTTCAAACAGTTTTGCATAGTAAACTCTGATAGCATCTCCGAAGATAACAGGGTCAGAAACCCTCATCATTGTAGCTTTTACGTGGAGAGAGAAGAGAATATCTTCCTCTTTAGCTGTGTTTATAACTTCTTCAAAATATTTTCTAAGTTTGCTTCTATCCATGTATGTTCCGTCAACAACATCACCTTTTCCAACTTCTACTTCTTTTAAAACAGTTTGGTTTCCGTTTTTGTCTTCAAAGATGTATTTGATTTTTGTGTCTTTTTCAATGATTACTGACTGCTCATGCTCATAAAAATCACCTGTTTTCATGTGGGCAACGTGTGATTTTGAGTGAGGAGAAACATCTCTTAGTTTGTGTGGGTGTTTTTTAGCATACTCTTTAACAGATTTTGCAAGTCTTCTGTCTGAGTTACCCTGTCTGAGAACTGGGTTAACTACAGAACCAACACATCTGTCGTATCTTTCTTTAATCTGTTTTTCTTCTTCTGTTTGAGGATTTTCTGGATAATCTGGTAATGGATATCCTTGCTTTTGAAGCTCTGCAATAGCCTCTTTAAGCTGTGGAACAGATGCAGAGATGTTAGGGAGTTTCATTATGTTTGCTTCTGGTTTCCAAACAAGTTCACCAAGATATGCAAGGTCATCTGGAACTCTTTTATCTTCAGGAAGAAGGTCTGGAAATTGTGCAAGAATTCTTCCTGCAAGGGAAATATCTCTTACTTCAATACCAATGTTCGCATCTTTTGTGAAAGCTCTCATAATTGGTAAGAGCGAATAACTTGCAAGCTGCGGAGCTTCGTCAACTTTTGTCCATACAATGTTAAATTTAGCCATAGGCTTCCTCCTTAACCTTATTTTTTTAGATTTATATAAAGGCTAAAAAATTATAAACAAAGGAAAATGAAAAATCAAACACTGTTTTATTTTTTATCTGAATTTTATCAGGGTAGGATGATATAATGATTTAAAAGCAATAAAGAAGGTAAAAATATGAAAAAAACTTTATTAATTTTATTAGTTTTTGTTAATATTACCTTTGCCAAGCCAGATAAAACTATAGTTAATGAGGGTCTCACAGAAAGTCAGGTTTACAATATAAAGCTTTATACACTTAGAGCTTTAAATCTTTCATTAGATGCATATACAGCTCTTAATCAACAGATAATAAATCGTTCTAAGATTAGAGATTATCTTAATGGAACTTTATTTTTTCTCAACGAAGCGTCCCAGTACTCGCCAGGTTATTTTATTAGAAGACAGATAGAAAGCCTAATAAAAAGGATAACTCTTTATCCAAATGAGGACTACACTACCGATATTAGAGTTTTGATGGTAAATATAGAGGAAATAAGTGGAATTCTTGATAATTACCAACAGATAAATGAAAAATTACAGGATATTTATGAAAAAATTAAAAATGGTAAAAACAATAAAGCAAAAGACAAACTACAGGAAGTTCAAAATATGATATCCATAGCAAATATTGACCAACCTTTAGATGAAGCTAAAAATCTTATAGTTACTGCACAGGAACATCTAAGAGCAGGTCAATATCATAAATCAAGACAGGCTATTGAGCTTGCTTTGACACCACTTATAGCAATTTCTACCAGAGAAAATTTATATATAGCACTGACAAGAACATATCTTGTAAAAGCCAAATATTCCTATACAGTTGATTACTCCCTCTCTAAAAGTTATATACAATCTGCAGTTTATTCAATAAATAAAGCCTACTGGGTTTCATCCGAAGAAAGTAGAGAGCAGATAAACCAGATTAGAAAAAAACTTAACGAGTTATATAAAAAATATGATAATTATTCTGTAACAGAAGAAGACTTTGAAGATATTATTAATTTAATCAAATCTCTTTAAGGGTTAAAGATGTTACCTGAAGACATTTTAGAAAAGCTTGAAAATCCTCCTCGCAAAAGCATAAATCTGGTTGTTAGAGTAAATCCTGAAAAACTCAATTTTATATCCATGGTCGTTGACGGACATGGAAGAATAGCTCTACCCAGAACAAGAAGTGGCAAAAAGGGTATCCTTGATTTTCTAACCTCTCCAGACTATGTAGATGAACTCTATCAAATACTTGATGATATTAAAAAAAATTATGACCCTACACTTGAGATTATAGGAGACCTCGGAGATAACTGGCTGGAAGCTGTTATCTAACTTGCAAAAAAAGTAAGGTCATTTATTTTTAGAGTTATGAGATTTAAATTTTTAGAGTTTTAAAATGGCAAAAACAGTTCAAAAGCATCCTGCAGATGAGCTTATAGATAAGTTAGACTATCTCAAAGAAGAAGATATCCAGCAGATAAAGGATACTGTTGATTTCATTGTTGAAAAGCATAAAGGGCAGTTCAGAAAATCAGGAGAACCCTATTATATCCATCCTATAGAAGCAGCAAAAACCCTCGCAGAACTTAAACTTGATAAAACCTCAATAGTTGCAGCTCTTCTACATGATGTTGTTGAAGATACAGATACAACACTTGAAGAAATAGAAGAAAAATTTGGTAAAGATGTTGCCCTGATAGTTGATGGTGTTACAAAAATCGGAAAATACAAGTTCCAGAGTAAAGAAGAAGCAGAAGCAGAAAATTTCAGAAAGATGATTGTTTCTATGGCTAAAGATATCAGGGTAATTCTGGTAAAACTGGCAGACAGACTGCATAATATAAGAACTCTTGATGCACTTCCTGAACACAAAAGAGTTAGAATAGCAAAGGAAACCCTTGATATATACGCTCCCCTTGCTGCAAGACTTGGATTATGGAAGATTAAAAGTGAACTTGAAGATAAATCATTTATGTATATAAATCCGGAAGAGTATAAAAAAATCACCACATATATAGCAGAATCAAAGGATAAGCAGGAAAGATATCTAAGAGAGGAAATAGTCCCTCAAATTCAGGAAGAGCTTGAGAAACATGGGATAAAAGCTGAAATCCAGTATAGAACAAAGCATATATACAGCATATACGAAAAAACCATCAGAAAAGGAGTTACTCTAAGTGATATATACGATATTTACGGAATAAGGATAATAGTAAATTCTGTGAAAGAGTGTTATCTAACACTGGGCTTAATCCATTCTATATGGTCGCCAGTTCCAGGAAGATTTAAGGATTATATATCCTTGCCAAAATCAAATATGTATCAGGCATTACATACAACAGTAATTGGTCCCGGTGGTAAATTTGTTGAGATACAAATCAAAACAAAGCAGATGCACAAAATAGCAGAAGAAGGTATCGCAGCCCACTGGAGATATAAAGGTGGAAAACATATATCAGAGAAAGACCTCCAATCATTTACATGGTTGAGGAATATACTTGAATCAATAAAAGAAAATAGAAATTCAACGGAGATTATCTCTTCCGTAAAAGAAGACCTCTCAAATGAGGAAATTTTTGTATTTACTCCAAAAGGAGACCTGATTAAACTACCAGCAGGGGCAACCCCTGTTGATTTTGCCTATGCTATTCATACACAGGTTGGACACAAAACTGCTGGAGCCAAAGTAAACGGCCGAATGGTGCCGTTAGATACAAAACTAAAAAGCGGTGATGTGGTTGAAATAATAACAGCAAAATACCATAAACCAAGTAGAGACTGGCTGGATTTTGTTGTTACATCAAAAGCAAAAACCAATATAAAACAATATCTTTCAAAACTTGAAAGAAACAGATTAAGAAAGTTTGGGGAAAAGCTTTTAGATAAATTTTTGAAAAAATTAGGTAAGAAAACCTCAGAACTGACAGAAGAAGAAAAAAATAAACTGCTCCAGAGGTTTAATTTCAAATCTTTTGATGATTTTATAATTGCTGTCGGTGAGGGCAAAATTTCCCCTAACAAAATTGTAAGAATTCTTAGGGGAGACAAAGAAAAAACAAAATCAGGCCAGCAACAAAAAACAAAAGTTGATAGAGATGTAACCATTGAGGTTGATGGAATATCAAATATTCTTTCTTCTATAGCAAAATGCTGCTGTCCAATTCCAGGTGATGATATTATCGGAGTAATAGTTAAAGGTAAAGGTATTTCCATACATCAGAGAAACTGCCCTAATGTTCAAAATATTTTAAAAGAGGAACCAGAAAGAACCATAAATGCCATCTGGGATGTAGAAAAAAGTAATCATCTATTCCCTGCATATCTGAGAATTATAACTGAAGACAAACCAGGAATACTTGCTGATGTTTCCAGCGCAATAGCATCAACAAAAACAAACATATCTGGTGCAAATATAAGGACACGCAGAGATGGGAAGGCTATTATTGATATGAAAGTTTCTGTTAGGAATTTAGACCATCTAAATAAGGTTTTAAAATCCGTTTCTTCAGTAAAAGGAGTAGATACTGTATCAAGAATATGCAAAAAAAGATAATTATTTATAAATAAATCTGTTTTCTGTTCCTTTCATTAATCTTTCTATATTTGATGAATGTTTCATCACAATAATTAAAGATATAATAAGGGCTGCCCATGTATAGTATAGATTTTGTTCAATAATTCCAAGCATTACCCATGAGAAAGAGGTTGCTATTATAGATGCCAATGATACATAACCTGTAGCCAAGAATACACCCAGCCATAAAATAAAAGTAATCAAAGCCACTTTCACAGAAAGGGCAATCAAAACTCCAAAACCGGTTGCGACACCTTTTCCACCTTTAAATTTCATAAAAACAGAAAAACAATGACCTATAACTGCCATAACAGCAACAAGGCCTATAAATTTAGGCTCAAAATGGAAATAATTTTTAGCAAAAAATACAGGGATAAACCCTTTTAACAGGTCAAGAATAAGGACAAGAATTCCTGCCTTTTTACCTATAGTTCTTGTAACATTGGTGGCACCAATATTCCCACTTCCTTCTTTTGTTATATCTTTACCAAAAAGTTTTCCTACAATATAGCCAAAAGGTATTGAGCCAATAAGATATGTAAAAATCAGATATGCTATTTTCATACTTACTGCCATGCTTTTTCTTTAATGAACATTTTAAGATAATCAAATCCTGAGTAGTAAGCAAGGATTATGGAAATCCATAAAATTATTATTCCTAACTGTTGCAGGTTTATGCTAAGGAAAAATATTGCTAAAAGCTGGAAAGTTGTTTTAAGTTTTCCATAGTATGAGGCAGGCACTACTATTCCTTTATTTACCATCACACTTCTGAACCATGTAACCATCATTTCCCTGAGAACAATCAGGAAAACTATATAAGTTGAGATTATTTGTTTTTCCACAAAAGCAACAAGGACAGACAGAGTAAATATCTTATCAACTGCAGGGTCAAGGAGTTCCCCATGTTTTGTTACGTCTTGAGTTTTTCTTGCGATAATTCCATCCAGCCAGTCTGATATAACTGCGATAATAACAAGAATTCCAGAGAAGAAATACATATCTTTAAGAATTGTATAAATCAAGACTGGCGTTATAGCCAGCCTTGAGATTGTTAGAAGATTAGCTATACTTATCGGCCTTATATTTTTTATTAGACTTGATGACTTACCTCTGTGGGCGTCAACACTCAATTAATACCACCACCTTTCCTTTTCCTGATGTAAGCAGGAATATCTAAGTCTTCATATTCTACCTCATTTATCAGGTTTCCTGGAAGAGTTTCTTCAATAATTTCTTCTTTTTCTATTTGAGATGGTTGTGGTTTCCTAAGCTTTCTTTCTATTATTCTTTTTGTTTTTGGTTTTGATACTTCGGAAGGTCTTTCACTTTCAAAATCTGTCGCAACTACGGTTATTCTCATCTCATCTTCAAGGTTCTGATTAAGGGATGCACCAAAGATAATATGTGCACTATCATGAGCCTGCTCTTTAATCTGTGCTATTGCGTCCTCAACATCTGCGTAGGAGATGTCCATACTTACCTCAACATTAACAAGCAGTCTTCTTGCTCCATCAATAGAGACACCTTCAAGAAGTGGTGATGTGGTTGCAGACATAACAGCTTCTTCTATCTTGTTTTCTCCTCTTCCTGAGCCTACACCAATTAGAGCTTTTCCACCATTTTCCATAATTGTCTGGACATCAGCAAAGTCAACATTAATAAGACCCGGAACAAGAATAAGGTCTGTAATACCTCTAACTGCTTTATATAAGATACTATCAACCAGTTTAAAAGCTTCCTGGAATGTAAATCTTTTTCCGGCTATTGTTGTCAGCTTTTGGTTATGAATAACAATATAGGTATCAACCACATCCTTTAGTTTTTGAAGGCCTTCCTCTGCAATCTGGGCTCTTCTGGGACCTTCAAAATCAAATGGTCTTGTTACCACAGCCACAGTTAAAATTCCCATTTCTTTTGCAGCCTGAGCAATAACTGGCGAAGCTCCTGTTCCTGTTCCACCTCCAAGACCAGCTGCAATAAAAATCATATCAGCACCGTCTATGGCTTCCTTTATCTTATCCAGATTTTCTTTGGCAGCCTCTTCTCCTCTTTCAGGTTTTGAGCCTGCACCAAGGCCTTTTGTTATGTTCTCACCTATATGAATTTTGTTGGGAACATCAAGGGAATCAAGATGCTGTTTATCAGTATTTACTATATATAACTCAACATCCTGCAAACCTTCTTGATACATTCTGGCAACAGCATTACTGCCACCACCACCTACACCAAATACCTTAATTTTTGATGGGTTTTTTGAGTCGTAATTAAAATTTTCCATAACTAAAACCTCCTGTGGCTAAAAGATACTTTTTATTTTTTCTATAAATGACCTTCCAAGGGCAAAGATATCAAATCCTGAGTTATTGGAGACCACCGGAGCGTGCATTGAGGATAATGCCTTATTTTTTACGAACTGGAGCATACCAATGGAAGTTGAGTATTCTGGGTAGGCAACTTTATCACTAAAACCTGTATAATCTTTAGGTTTACCAATTCTAACATCTGTATTGAATATACTTTCTGCCAGTTCTTTTATATAGAGTGTGTTTGCTACTCCTCCAGTTAAAACTATTCCTCCGTTTAGTCTGTTTTCAATGCCTTGTTCTTCAAGATGTGTTTTCACAAGGTCAAATATCTCAGAAAGTCTGGCTTCTATAGTATCAATAAGCTCGTAGTGGTCAACATGAACAGGTTCTTCGCTACCTCTTGGATAAACTTCTATCATATCTTCCTGTGCAACATCTGTTATTGCAGCACCATACTCTATTTTAAGGCTTTCTGCTTCTTCTTTGGAAACTTTAAACCTGTGGGCAATATCCATTGTGATTTGATTTCCACCTACAGGAAGAGATTTTATATATTCTATGCTTCCTTCTTTGTAAACAGCCATATCTGTAGTTCCAGCTCCGATGTCCAGCACCACAATTCCCATTTCTTTCTCTTCAGGGTAAAGAACCGCCGTTGAAGATGCTATTGGATTGGCAACGAAATCTATAACCCTAAGGCCTGCAGCTTCAATAACTTTCTTTAAATTAGTGAATGCATTAATCTTGTCAAGAACTATATGGAATTTCGCTTCTATTCTGGATGCAACCAGTCCAACAGGGTCTATAACTTCGTCTTCATCATCAAGTATATATTTTTGAGGTATTATATGGATTACTTCTAAATTTTCCTTTTGTGGCTGGAGCTTGGAAGAAACCTTTTCTATTAACTGACTAATATCCATCTGGGTTATCATTTTTTGTGGAGTATTAAACTCTACCTTTTCACTGTCATTTCTACATTCAAGATGATATCCACTTACATTTGCAACCACACCACTGATTTTAATTCCCGAAATACTTTCTGCCATATCTATGGCTTTTCTTATTGAGTTAATAACATCATTGGGTTTTGTAATAACTCCCTTTTCAATACCTTTTGATGGAACCTCCCCATGACCTACAATGTGCAAATCCCCTGATTCGTCTATATCCCCTACAAGGGCTGTTATTTTTGATGTTCCGATATCAAGGGCTACCACAATGTTTTGTTTCCCCATTTTATCTCCTCACTACTACCATTGATTCAAAACTAAAATTAAGGTAAGAAAATTCAGAAATTCCTACCTTTTTGATAAATGTTTTGGCTCTTTCTATACTTTTTTCAAGATCTTTTGTGCTGAAAACCACAATTTTATTATCTGAGGTTTTGCAGGCTATCTGGCTCTTATACACATAAAATCTTTCTATATTAAGCAAATCCTGAAACTCCTCCTTTATCAAATCCACTTTTTGCAATTTTTCTTTTTTTATAGTTTTATCATTATATACTATGACAGGAAGATTTTTTGTATATTTTTTACCATAATATTTTGGGTCTAATCTGACACCATCCTCATCAATTAGATATTGCTTTTTCTTATAAGAGATAATTGCAAAAGGTTTTCTTTCAAGGATTATAAGGTCTATATTACCGACAAATAATCTATTAATAGCTACTTCCTTTACAAAATTATATTTTTTTAGTTCTTTTTTTACTTTTTCTTTGTCTATAAAAAACCAGTTTTCTTTCTCAAATATTTTTTTAATATCTTCTTTTGTGAATTTGTCTGTTCCTTTTACGTTTACCTGTTTTATCTCAAAAAATTCTTTTACATAAGGCAGTGTTGGAGAAAATATGCCAAATGCCGCACATAAAATTATCCAGAATGCAGCAAGGGTTATCTTTGCTTTCTTACTCATCTAAAGCTCCTTTTATTATTTCCAGAACAAGCCTGTCAAAATCTATTCCTTTGGCAGCTGCTGCTTTAGGAACAAGACTATGGTCTGTCATACCTGGGATTGTATTTATTTCCAGTAAATAAGGGGTTTCTTTTTCATCAAGCATATAGTCTATTCTTACGACTCCCCTGCATTCAAGCAGTTTATAAAGTTTTAGAGAATCTTCTTCCAGTCTTTTCCGTGTTTCCTCTTTCATATAAGGTGAGATTATATACTGGGTTTTTTCTGATAAATATTTGTTTTCAAAATCATAAAATCCTTCTTCAACTTTGATTTCGATAGGCTCTAAAACCTGTCCATTAAGAATTCCAACAGTGATTTCTCTGCCTTTTATATATTGTTCAATCAATACCTTTGGGTCCAGTTCCAGTGCTTTTTTAACTGCCTCTGTTAGTTCTTCGTTATTATTAACTATAAAAACTCCTATTGATGAACCTTCTGTGTCTGGTTTTACCACAATTGGAAACTGAAGATTAATCTGTTCCAGCTGGGAAATATCCTCTATTAAAATCCAGTCTGGTGTGTTTATTCCGTTAGCTCGGGCAATTTCTTTGGTCAGGTTTTTGTCAATGGCTATAGCACTGGCT
>JALWLQ010000131.1 GCA_027084095.1 Persephonella sp. | reverse complement strand
AGTTGCCCGGTGCCCATAGCGGGGAGGCAACACCCGGTCCCATTCCGAACCCGGCAGTTAAGCTCCCCAGCGCCTATGATACTGGCCGCGAGAGCGGTCGGGAAAGTTGGTCGGTGCCGGGTCTTAAATTTTTATTTCCTTCCAACTTCCTTTCTTGAAGATAATCCACAATAAAAATCCTTTTATAAAAGTTTCTCCAATCATTATTAAGTAAATAATTTCTATTCCAAAACCAATTTTATATACAATAAAAGAAGGTATTATTCTAAATAGCCAGAAAGACAGATTATTAAAAATCATTAGTAATTTGGTAGCTCCAGCTCCTTTTAATGCTCCGTTTAACACAAAATCTACTGCTAAAGGAACCTGTGAAATACCTACTATTTTTAGATATATTGCTCCATACTGGATAGTATCTTTATCAGAAGTAAAGATTTTCATTAAATCTTCAGCAAAAATTACCATAAAAATCCCAACAAACCCCATAAACATCGCTGCTATTTTAAGGGTTTCTGTTGCACTTTTTTCTGCTAAATGCACTTTTTTGGCTCCAATATACTGACCTACCAGAACCATTGCAGCTGTGGAAAATCCAATTCCTGGCATGAATGCAATACTCTCAATCCTGAGCCCTATCTGATATCCTGCCAAAACGGCTGTTCCATAAGCTGCAATAATTTTTACAAAAACTAAAAATGAACTAAAAGAAATAAATTTTTCTATACCTGCAGGAATTCCTATTTTTAAAACCTTTTTATTAATCTCTTTTGAAAATTCTATTTTTACCTGGTTTCTTTTTAAAACAACTATTAAATAAATCAAAACTTCTAATATGTAACTTATCGTAGATGCAAGAGCAGCACCTTTAACCTCTAATGCTGGAAATCCACAATTTCCAAAAATCAGGCAGTAATTCAAAACCACATTAATAATATTTGAGAAAATAGCTATTTTCAGCGGCGTTTTTGTATCCCCTGAAGCTGCCAGAGTGCTATATAAAACAGCACCTATAAAAAGTGCAGGAATAGAGAAAGATAAAATATCCAGATACTCCTTTCCTAAAATCTGAACCTTTTGGGAAGTTCCCATAATTTGAAAAAATTGTGTGTTCCAGATTAGTGTCAAAAATGTTATTGGCAAGGAGCTTACTAAAGCAAATACTCCGGCATTAAAAGATACCCTTTTGAAGTTTTTTAAATCTTTTGCTCCGTAGTATCTGGAAGCAATTGCATTTGTACCTACATAAAAAACGGATATAAAAGAGTAGATTAAAACTATAAGCTGGCCTGACAAACCTACAGCAGCAACGGCTGCAGGGGAAAGTTTTCCGACCATAAATATATCAACAAGGAGCTGAAGGGTGTCTATTAAATTATGAATTGCTGCAGGTATTGCTATTTTTATTATCTGCTTTTTCATAAATAAATATTTAACCATATATAACTTTGATATAATTGATTTCTAACTGATATTTGCATAAATTAGACCCCAAATTTGTACTTTAGAGAGGACAGATGGCAAAAGAAGATAAATCACCAAAAATCACATTTGAATGTGAATGTACAACACCAATTCATGAAGCAAAAGAGTGTTATCAATGTGGCATACCTATAACAGGGAAACCTGTTACTTATAAAGTTGATGGAGAGTATAGGGATTTTTGCTGTTTTGGGTGTTATCTAATTTATAAAACAACCGGAATGAGAGGGGAAGAAAGCACAGCTGTTGCATTTCTTGGAAAGTTTGGATTTGGTTATTTCTTTGCAATGCTTGTTTTTATGCTTTCTACATATATGTATGGAGCCCACCTAACCCCTGATGACCCTGAGGCTCAGGCATTTGTTGGATTTATAAAATATGTAATTCTTATACTGGCAACTCCTGTTATGCTCCTTCTTGGAATTCCTATTCTACGGAATGCCTTTTCCGGAGGGAGAATTAATCTAAATACAGACACATTAATTGTTCTGGGTTCTTTTTCTGCTTATTTTCTTTCGGTTTATTCTGTTTTTACTAACAAACATACTATCTATTTTGAAACAGCTACTATGATATTGGTTCTTATGACTTTTGGAAGATATATTGAAACATCCTCTCGGGCAAAAGCCTCTAACTTTATGAAGGAGCTTTTAAAACTTTCACCAGAAAAGGCAGTTGTGATTAGAGATGGACAAGAGATAGAAATCAACAGAGATGAAATAAAGGTCGGGGATATTGTAAAAATTGTTCCCGGGGAGAAAATTCCTGCTGATGGTATTGTGATAGAAGGTCAAGGGCATGTTGATGAAGCCCTTTTAACCGGTGAAACCAAGCCGGTCTTCAAAAAGGTAGGAGATGAGCTTTATACAGGAACGACAAATATAGATGGTTCATTCAAGATTAAAGTAAACAAACCAGCAGAAGACTGGACATTAAACAGATTTATCCAAATAATGAAAGAAATCAGGGCAACAAAAGCTCCTATCAACAGAATTGCAGATACTATTGCTTATTACTTTTTGCCTGTTATTGTAACAATTGCAACTGCTGCAGGGATTTACTGGTATCTGCATGAAGGATTTGAAAAGGCATTAATTGTGTTTATGTCTGTTCTGCTGATTTCCTGTCCATGTGCATTTAGTATCGGTGCACCCCTTGCCTTATGGATAGGTCTGAGCGAAGCCATGAGGGAAGGAATTATCATAAAAGGTGCAGATATACTTGAAAAACTTTCCACAGTAAAAACAGTATTTTTTGATAAAACAGGGACAATTACAGAAAGGAGCATGGTTGTTTCTTATGTAAAGGCTTTAGATGAAAATATTGTAAAGCTGGCTTGCTGTATTGAAAGGAATTCTGAGCATCCTCTTGCGAAAAGTTTTGTTTCATACTGCGCTCAAAAAGGACTTGTTTCTGATTGTAAAGTTGAGGATTTCAGGGTTCATTTTGGATTTGGTGTGGAAGGAGTAGTTGATGGAGTTCATCTCTACATAGGAAGCAAAGCCTATATGGAAAAACTTGGTTTAAATATTCCTGAAGAACTTGCTCAGGTGGAAAAAGAGGCAGAGAAAAATGGGGAAATAGTTGTTTTTATAGCTACAGATGAAAAGGTTGCAGGGGTGATAACATTTGCCCAGAAAATTAGAAATGAAGCTCCAAAAGTTATCCAGGTTCTCAAGAAACTTAAAATAAATGTAGGTGTTTTAACAGGAGATACCCCTTATTTTGCAAAGGTTTTAAAGGAAAAATTAGGAATAGAGAATATAAAAGCTGGGCTTATGCCTGAGGACAAACTAAAGGCTATTCAGGAAGAAAAATCAAAAGGTAGAACAGTTGCAATGGTTGG
>JALWLQ010000130.1 GCA_027084095.1 Persephonella sp. | reverse complement strand
TTGATGCGATGAATATAGACCTTAAAGCCTTTAATGATAAATTTTATAGGGAAATAGTTGGAGCAAGACTAAAACCCGTTTTAAAAGCCATTGAACATGCAAAAGAGCTTGGTATCTGGATAGAACTGACAACGCTGCTTATTCCCGGATACAATGATGATGAAAAAGAACTAAAAGAAGCTGCAAAATGGATTGCATCACTGGATAAAAATATCCCATGGCATATTTCCAGATTTTTCCCTGCATACAAAATGAAAGATGTTCCACCTACACCGATTGAAACACTTAAAAAGGCTTATGAGATAGGCAAAGAAGCAGGTCTGAACTATGTATATGTTGGAAACTTTGATGATGAGGATAGGGAGTCAACCTACTGTCCATCCTGTGGGTTTAGGGTAATAGATAGAAGAGGACATATAGGCCAGTATGTTGTTAACCATCTGGAAGATGGAAAATGTCCAAAATGTGGAACAGAAATTGCAGGGGTATGGAAATAACAGCATTTAACTAAGAATTACTCGCAAAAACTCCGCAGGCAGTTTGTAATTATTATATCTACAGATATATAATAAGTATTTACCTGTTTAATAAAAAGCTGAGGAGTTTCAGTATGATAAACAATAATTTTGACAGAGATGCCTGCGGGGTTGGTTTTATAGTAAACATCAAAGGAATTAAATCCCACAAACTTGTCTCAGATGCATTAACTTCCCTTGCAAACCTTGACCACAGGGGAGCTGTCAGTGCCGATGGAAAAACAGGAGACGGAGCAGGTATTTTAACCCATATTCCATATAAATTTTTTGAGAAAGAACTTTCAAAACTTAATATAAATATCCCTGCACCTGAGGATTTTGCTGTAGGTGTATTCTTTTTACCTGTAGGAAAAGAGGAAGAGTTAAAACAACAGATAGAAAAAATTATAAATGAAAAATTCACCTTCCTTGGTTGGAGAAAAGTTCCTATAGTTGAGGAGGAACTTGGAGTAATAGCAAAATCCAATATGCCGTCCATCTGGCAAGGATTTATCTCAAAAGAAGGAAAAGAAGTAGAAAAATACGAAAAAGAGCTTTTTATCCTCAGGAAAAAATTAGAAAAACTTGCTGAAAAAGAAGAATATAAAGATTTTTATATACCATCTCTGTCAAATAGAACAATTGTTTATAAAGGAATGGTTACAGCCCCAAGGCTGAAATACTTTTATCCTGACCTTCAGGATGAAGACTATGAAAGTGGACTGGCAATATTCCACCAGAGATTTTCAACAAACACTTTCCCACAGTGGAAACTGGCACAGCCATTTAGAATGCTTGCCCATAACGGTGAGATAAATACTATTTCTGCAAATAGAAACTGGATAAATGCAAAAGCAGAAGACGTTAGAGAAATCTGGGGAGAGCTGGCAGAGGATATTCTCCCCATAGTCAGATATGATGATTCAGACTCAGCTTCACTGGACAATGCCCTTGAATTCCTTGTTATGTCTGGAAAAGACCCGATGGTTGCCATAAATGCCCTTGTTCCAAGAGCATGGGAAAATGATGACAGGCTCACAGATACAGAAAAGGCTTTTTATGAGTATTTCTCATGTATTTTTGAGGCGTGGGATGGTCCAGCTGCTATAGCCTTCACAGATGGAAATGTTGTTATTGGAAAACTGGATAGAAACGGTCTTAGACCTGCAAGATATTTAATCACAGAAGACACAGTAATAATGGCTTCAGAAGTTGGAACAGTTGAAATCCCTGAAGAAAAAATACTGAAAAAAGGAAGATTAGGCCCAGGAGATAAAATTGCAATAGATACAAGGGAAGGGAAAATATACTTCTCAAAAGAAGTAATAGACAAAGTTGCTACAGGAAAACCTTACAAAGAGTGGGTTGAAGAAAACCTAAAAGAGTTTGTTCCAGTAAAAGAATATCCTGAAGTTGAATACAAAGATATCACAAGGGAGCTTGTTGCTTTTGGATACTCAAAAGACCAGATAAATATGCTGATAAAACCTATGGCAGAAAAGGGAGCTGACCCTGTTTACTCAATGGGTAATGACACTCCTTTATCTGTTTTATCCAAAAAACCTCAGCTTATCTATACATATTTCAAACAAAGATTTGCACAGGTAACAAATCCACCAATTGACCCAATCAGAGAAAAGAAAGTAATGTCCCTTAATACTTATGTAGGTAAAAAGGAAAACTTCCTTACAGAGACCCCTGAGCATGCAAAACAACTGCTACTCAGCTCTCCTGTGATTTTTGATAATGAGATGGAAGAGCTGATTAAGCTATATGATGGCAAAGTTGAAATAATACCTGCAATATTTGACCCTTACGATGATGCATTAGAGCCTGCTATTGATGATATATGCAGAAGAGTAGAAGATGCCGTTGATAGCGGAAAAGAACTAATCGTTCTCACAGACAGGGATATCTCAATAGAAGGTGCACCTATCCCTATGGGGCTGCTTGTTGCTGCTGTAAACAGCTATATGGGAAGAAAAGGAAAAAGAAGTAAGTTTTCTATAATAGCTGATACAGCAGAGGTAAGGGATACCCATTCATTTGCATTTCTTATTGGGTACGGAGCAACCCTTGTAAATCCATATATGGCTGTTCAAATCATAAGAAATCTTGTTGAAGAGGATAAAAAATTTGGACTTTCATTTGAAGAAGCAGTAGAAAACTACCGTAAAGCTGTAAATGAAGGTCTTCTCAAAATAATGTCTAAAATGGGAATTGCCACAATCAAGAGTTATAGAGGTTCAGGGCTGTTTGAAGCTATTGGAATAGGAAAAGAGGTAATAGATAAATACTTCCCAGGAACACCTTCACAGCTTGGTGGAATAGGTGTTAAACAGATAGCACAGGAAACATTAATCAGATTTAATGAAGCATTTGCTTCAGAAAAGGTTTCTGTTCCAACAGGAGGAGAGTTCAGACACAGAAAAGATGGAGAGTTCCACTCATGGAACCCGCTGGCAGTTAGAGACCTGCACAAAGCTGTTAGAGGAGAAAGCTGGGAAGAATACCTTAAGTTCACAGAAGACGCATGGAGAGAAAAACCTGTTACAGTGAGAGATTTATTTGAGATACAGTCTGATAGACCACCTATCCCTATAGAAGAGGTTGAGCCTGCAGAGGAGATTGTCAAAAGATTTGTTGGAGCTGCTATGTCCATTGGAGCCCTTTCCAGAGAGGCTCATGAAACAATAGCAGAAGCTATGAACAGAGTTGGAGCAAAATCAAACTCAGGGGAAGGTGGTGAAGACCCTGCAAGATACGGAACAATCAAAAACTCCAAAATAAAACAGGTTGCATCAGGTAGATTTG
>JALWLQ010000129.1 GCA_027084095.1 Persephonella sp. | reverse complement strand
CAATTCCTGCAATAGTAGGGATGATTGTTCTGGGACAGGAAATTATAAAAATTCTGTTTGAAAGGGGTGCTTTCTCACAGGAAGATGGTCTGTGGACTTATTATGCTCTTGTTGGATATTCAATAGGGCTGGTGGGATATGCTGCATCAAGGCCACTAAAAAGTGCATTTTTTGCTATGGGTAATACAAAAATCCCCCTTTATTCAACTATTGTGGGTGTTCTGGTTAGTATAGTTCTGGCAGTTATTTTTGGTTTTGTTCTTAACTGGGGGGTGTTTGGTCTTGCATTTGCCTCATCAATCGGCGGGATAATGAGTTTTGTTTATCTATATCTAATCTCAAAATTTGAGATTGATAAAAAAGGTGTTCTGGAAACTGTTTTCAAATCTGCAATATCTGCAGTCTTAATGGCTGCTGCCGTGTTTGGTGTGAAATTTTTAACAGGAAATCTGTATATTCAGGTTTTTGGTGGGATTGCTATTGCAATTATAGTTTATTTTGGCGTGGCATATCTGCTAAAGGAAAACTCTGTTTTAATGCTTAAAAAACTCAGGAAATAATATTTTTTATCAAGTC
Organism: Persephonella sp.; assembly: GCA_027084095.1. Lineage (GTDB taxonomy): Bacteria > Aquificota > Aquificia > Aquificales > Hydrogenothermaceae > Persephonella_A. Next base: position 2,784 of record JALWLQ010000129.1, on the reverse strand, counting down.
TTGCGTATCCCTTTCTAAAAACGGGGCATGGTGGGAGTTTGTCAGATAAAGCTGGGCATTTTTAATCTGCTGTGAGGCAAAAACACTACCTTGATAGTTGATTATTTTGTCTTTTTTGCCGTGGATTAAATATGTTGGGACAGAAATATCCTTTAGTTTTTGGGTCAAATCCAGCTCTATAAACTCCTGTAGAAGTTTAATACTGCCTTCTTTTTCTGGTAGTGAAATATCTATGAATGTATCCCCTGCCGCTGTTTTACGGAAATTGTAAATGGTGTCCGGAAAATCAATCTTTAATGCAACCATAAAGGCTTTTACAAGAATTGGATTGTGCCCCAGATTTTTGTCTTTGAATTTAGGGGAAAACCCGATTAGGACAAGTTTTTTTAGATTTGGTGGTTTTTTCAAGGCTGTTAAAACTGATACTGAAGCACCCAGCGACCAACCTATTAAAACAACTTCTTCCTGTGATTTTTGTATCTGATGGTATATATCTTCTGCAAAATTTTCCATTATGTTTTGGTCTGTGTAGTTTTTATTCTGGCCGTGAAATGGAAGGTCTATAAACTGACTATCAGGAATATCAAAAAAATCCTTCCATATCTGTGAGGAAAAACTCCAGCCGTGGATAAATATCTTTTTAATCTTCAAACTCCTTAAATATTCTTTTTAACTCATTTTGCCAAAATTTTAATTTTTCTTCATCATTTTTAAACTCTATGTTATAAAGTTTTTGGGCAAATTTAAAAAATCCTTCTGACGGAATGCCTGACTTTTTGCTTACAACAAGGCTGCCTATCATTGCTTTTCCATCTTTTACATAGCTTTCACATAGTTTATGAAGATATTTAGACAAAACTATTCCCATTAATCTTCCTGAAGGGATTTTTTGGTCAGAAATCTGGTTTATCTGTTTCGCAAGTTCTCCGTATGTTATTGTCTTTTGTTTCTTCGCACAATCAATCAGTATTTTTTCAATTTTATTCAACATCTTTGATTAAAACCGGTGTTTGCTCCAAAAATCTGTAAAGCCTGTCTATCTCTGTGTCTGTTTTCACAAAATATATCCTGCCGCCTTTTGTGTTTCCTTTTTCTTTCAGGGGGGTTAATCTGTAATATTTTTCCTTTGTTGCCACATAACCGGTTAGATAATCCGGTTCATCCGATATGCAGTATTCGGCAACTATATCAGGATAAAGCATATTTTTTGTGGTCAGTGCCAAGGCATCTGCTGTTCTTTCAGTATAGCCTTTTTGTATAAGTTTCTGAACTGCCTTTTCCCTGTCCATAAAATCCACATCTGTTGTCCTCACTCCTCTAAAACTATCTCTTTCTATTCTCTTTCCATCTAAATTTATTATCATTGCACCTCGCATATTGCTACCGTCAGGTGCAGCTCCTGAGTGGATTAGAGTAATAAGTTGTTTGAGTATGTTTTCCGGTAATCCTGTTATTTCATTCAAAATCCGAATAGCCTTTTGGTTAGCTTCAATATGATTTTTAAATTGCAACTCTTCTACCGGTAATGTTTTTTCTACTATTAAAGGCTTTTCCTTTATAGGCTGGATTTTTATGTTAATATCGTCGTATTTTTTTAAAGCAACACGGCTATATAAATCAGACAGGGTTTGCTTGATTTTTTCTTCGGGAACTATCCTTTCGGCTCCTGAAACATGCTTTCCGTTTAAAGAAGCTCGCAATTTTATGCTAAAAAGTTTCATAGCTGAAGATTATGTTGAATACCCAGATTAAAACTTCTTCTATGTATTGGAGTTAAACCGTATTTTTGAATTTCCTGTTTATGTAGCTTTGTTGGATAGCCTTTGTGTTTTTCAAAGGAATGGGGGAAGACTTTTCCAAACTCTTCCATTATTTTATCTCTTGTGACCTTTGCTATTATTGAGGCTGCTGCAACTGACAGGCTTTTTTCATCAGCTTTTTTTACAGATATGTGGGGATATGGTTCAAATCTAACATAATCGGTTATCAGATAATCATAATCTGTTTTAAGGTCTTCAAGGGCTCTTTCCATTGCCAGTTTTGTGGCATTGTAGATATTAATCTTGTCTATGATATTGCTGTCAACTATGCCGATACCAACTGCTATGGCTTTTTGTTTAATTTCTTCTATGAGATTTTCCCTTTGTTTTGGGGTAAGTTTTTTTGAGTCTTTGAAAATAAAAGGTTTTATATCAGATGGAAAGATAACAGCGGCAGCAACTACGGGGCCTGCGAGAGGGCCCCTGCCTGCCTCATCTATTCCTGCAACTTTTGAATAGCCTTTTCCCCAAAGGCTTTTTTCAATCTCAAGCATTAACCTACTGATTTTCTTTAGCAGCAGCAGATTCCTGAGCTCTTTTTCTGAGCTCCCACTCTTTGATTTCTCTAATCTTAGCAGCCTTACCTCTTCTTTCTCTGAGGTAGTAGAGTTTAGCTCTTCTGACTTTACCTCTCTTGGTCAGTTCAATTTTATCTATTGATGGGCATGCAAATGGGAATGTTCTTTCAATCCCTACACCATAAGACTCTTTTCTTACAGTAAAGCTTTTGCCTGTTCCACTTCCTTTAATTCTAATTACAACACCTTCAAAAACCTGAATTCTTTCTTTGTTTCTTTCTTTAACTTTTACATGAACTTTGATAGTATCTCCTACTCTAAATTCTGGAATATCCTGTGGAATGTATCTTTGCTCTATTTCTCTGATTAACTGGTGCATTTCTTCCTCCTCAAGCTAATTTAGCAAAACAATAGTTTACTATAACTTTTTTATATGAGCAACTTAA
>JALWLQ010000128.1 GCA_027084095.1 Persephonella sp. | reverse complement strand
TGTTTTACGACTTGTTTATTCATTTTTATTGGCTCAAATTTAAGGGGTTCTTCTAATCCTTTGCCTTTTATGTGAGGAGATTTTAGTATTCTGTCAGTTATTTCATTTAGATGATATTCAAATTTCTTATCATAAAATAAAACAGGGTTATCATTTTCATCTTCTATGATAATGGGAGAATTGGTTTTAAACACGACTATGTTTGATTTTATAGGTTTTTCATTTAAAGGGGAAACTTTTTTAATTTCCCATACTATTTTTTCACCATTAACAAGCATATTTTTATCTGAACTGAAATCAAAGGTATGTAATCTTTTTAAACCATTAAAAAGACTTATCAAAAATCGGTAATCCAAAGCAGAAATAAATAAGGATAAATAACCTTCTCCTATTTCAAATACAGTATCTTCAATAGTAAAGTTTTCATCTATCTGAATTTTCGCTTTTGTGAATTTTTTGTTTTTAGGTAAAAGAAGATTGAAGCTAAATGGCTTTGTTATCTTTCCGTTATAAAGAAAATTTTTGTAATCTTTATCTGATTTTTTTAAGGCTTCTTTAAAGAAAGATACGACCCGATGTCTGTATAAAATAGGTAATTTATCTGTTTTGATGAGAATTTTAATTCTCATAGAAAAATGTTCCCTCCCTTTATTTTTATGAATATAAACTAAATTTTCACTTAAAGTCTGACAATTTTTTTTCTTAATTTTTAATTAATTATTATAAATTTATAGGCTATATGGAAGCCGAATAAGAGTATTAGAATAAGTTTTATCTGAACTTAAAAAAAGTATCTTATCTTTATATACCCTAAGACATCGTTTTTTAGTTTTATCAATATATAGAATAAGGAGGCTTCAAAATCCCATTCTTTTTTTCTTTGTTATTATGTCTTTCAGGCGTTTTGTGTTTTGTCTTATATTTTCGTCTTTAAAAACTGCAGATACAACAGCAATATTTTCGCAACCTGTATCTAAAACTGCTTGCAGATTATTTTCATTTATTCCTCCTATTGCAACTACAGGTTGAATGGAAATTTCTATGGCTTTTTTAAGTTGTTCAACTCCTGTAAGCTGGACGTCTTCTTTGGTTCCCGTTGGGAAGATACTGCCAAAACCTATATAATCAATAGGGAGTTTATTTGCCTCTTCAACCTGTCTTATGTTTTTTGTAGACAGTCCAAGGATTTTACCAAAACCAATTAATCTCCTAACCACTTCAACATCCAAATCATCCTGTCCCACATGAACACCATCAGCATCCACAGATAGAGCAATATCTACTCTATCGTTTATTATTAGTGGTTTGTTGTATTTATCACATATTTTTTTGATTTGGGTAGCTTCCTGATACATCTCTCTGGAGGATTTATTTTTTGCTCTATACTGGATAATATCTGCTCCACCTAAGATAGCTTCTTCAACAGCTTTTGCTATATTTCTTCCTTCAAGGAGTTTTTCATCTGTGATTACATATAAGGAAAGTTTCAGTTCTTTCATTTAAAGTCCTTCAAGAAGATTTTTTACCTTTTCTTCTATTTTATCTCTAATCTGACGAAAAGTTTGAAGCTTTTCTTCTTCTGTTCCTTCTGCTTTTGCAGGGTCAGGAAATCCCCAATGCTGAGTATTGGCATTTGGAACTACGGGACAGGTTTCTGCTGCATCTTCACAAAGAGTTATTACATAATCAAGCTTATCTAAAGGTATATCATTAAGGGATTTAGATTTGTTTTGTGAAATATCAATTCCTTTCTCAGACATAACTTTTATTGCAAGGGGATGCACGTATCCCGACGGATTGGAGCCTGCTGAATAAACTTCTATAGCTTTCTCCAGCTTATTAGCATAATATTTCCCAAAGCCTTCAGCTATCTGGCTTCTTGCGGAGTTTCCTGTGCATATAAAACCTATTTTTACAGCCATAACTTTTAATGAACTTTTACTTCAAAATTATGAATTATCCAGATTTTTTCCATTATAGGCTCTATGCCAATACTATATGCATAAGCTGTTTTTCCTCCTAATTTTTGCTGGTAGCTTTTTGTTAAAATTACTGCAAAATGTACTATAGGTGGGTGTAGTTTAACCATATCATTTCTCCAAATAGTATTTAATTATAATATAGCTGACAGTATGGAATTCCAAAGATAAAAACCTATCAATGTAAATATTAGAATAGGAATAGAGATAATAGCCCCCATTTTCATATAGTATCTCCAATCTATTTCTATCCCTTTTTGTTTTAACACATGTAGCCAGAGGAGAGTTGATAAAGAGCCAATAGGTGTTATTTTAGAACCTATATCACATCCTATGATATTCGCATAAGCAAGAACATGTTGAGTGTTTTCTTTAAATCCCGTGTCGTAAATTGCAAGATTGACAATCATCACGGAAGGGAGATTATTCATAAAAGCAGAAAGTCCAGCCGATATAAATCCTGTTCCTACTATTCCATATAAATTCCCAAGAGAATGTAAATTTTCTATAAATCTTGCCAGTTCCAAGGTTAAACCAACATTTCTAAGTCCATAAATAATTACATACATACCTATTGAAAAAACAATGATTTGCCATGGAGTTTCTTTAAAAACAAGGGTTTTCATATTGAGTATTTTTTTCTGTAAGTTGCAATTCCAAGTACAAAGGCACCAATAGTAATTATTATTGAAACTGACATATGGTAAATCTCAGATACTACAAAACCAATAAGTAAAAGTCCTCCAACCAACCAGGCAATCTTAAAAATAAACCAGTCTTTTATAGCATCATCTGGATTTTTCAATAGAGAGGAATTATACTTTTGGACAATATCTTTTTTAAAAAAAAGATATAAAACGATTAAAGTAGCAAGAAGTGAAAAAATATTAGGAACAATCATTTTAAAGGCGTATTCAATAAATCCAATACCAAAGAAATCAGCTGTAATAATATTTACAAGATTAGATATAATAAGAGGTAAGCTCGTTGTATCAGCTATAAAACCTCCTGCTATTATAAATGGAAAAATATGCCTGCCTCCTAATTTAAGGTATCTTATATTTGCGTAAATAATAGGAGTTAGAATTAAAGCTGCACCGTCATTTGCAAAAAATGCAGCAATTAATGCTCCAAGCAGGAGCATATAAATAAATAGCTTATGACCATTTCCATTAGCCTTTTTTATAATATGAAGAGCTGCCCACTCAAAAAATCCAATTTTATCAAGGATAAGAGAAATAAAAATAATTCCCACAAAAGCGACTGTTGCATCCCAAACAATTTTTGTAATAGACCACACATCTTGCACAGATACAATGCCAGTTAAAAGGGATAAAATAGCTCCAACAGTTGCAGTCCATCCAATACTGAGACCTTTAGGCTGCCAGATTA
>JALWLQ010000127.1 GCA_027084095.1 Persephonella sp. | reverse complement strand
AAAAAAGGAACTTTATATACAACTTTTCATTTTGCAAAAAGTAAAATTAACTTTCTGTTTGGAGATGAAGCAGACTTTTTCGTAAAAACAGCAAGATTTAAAGCTGTAAAAGTAAATGTATTACCTGTTTATAGAAGTAGTAAATAGTATTTATGGATGCTTTTAAATAATACGAAAAACTAAGAATAGCAGTTTATTAAAAATAATGCAAAAAAAGAAAATTTGTCTTATTATTAATTATTAATACATCCTGTGGGGAGGATAATAAGAGTATTCTTATATAAAGATTAGAGCAATGAACTTGATAACTTTGTTGTTAGAAAATTTGTCTATTTTGGAAATAAAAATAATAAGAGTAGTAATTATTACTGATATGTTTTAAAATATTTATTTAGAATTTATCCCCCCTACTCTCCCCCGCAACACGCTATGAGAAGGGAAACCTTGCCAAAGGTTTTCCTTCTCCTTTTTATTTACTTTTAGGTTCTGATAACTTTTATTTTATATATCTATTATCAAATTGCCAAACATTTTTATAGATTACTGAAAAAAACTTTATCAAAAAAATTGAAAGGAGCAATAAACATATAAAAAAATTATATACACTAAAAGCCTTTTATAATAGGTAGGAAATTTTCTTCTAAAAGGGCAGGTTATATAACCTACCCTGAAGGTTAACTTCCTCTGATTATTTTTCTCAGAACCATTGGCAGTATTCCACCGTTTTGGAAATACTCAACATCAACTACAGTATCCAGTCTGGAGATTACTTTGAACTCTACAACTTCGCCATTTTCTTTTGTTGCTCTTACAATTAATTCTTTTCCAGGTTTCATATCTTCTATACCGATAATCTCATAAGTTTCTGAGCCATCAAGTCCCAGCTCTTCCCAGCCTTCTCCTTCTTTGAACACCAGTGGTAAAACTCCCATTCCAACAAGGTTAGACCTGTGTATTCTTTCAAATGATTTAACAATTACTGCTTTAACCCCAAGAAGCTGTGTTCCTTTTGCTGCCCAGTCCCTTGAAGAACCTGTTCCGTATTCTTTTCCGCCAAGAACAATAAGAGGAACTCCTTCTTTTGCATATTCAACTGCTGCATCATAAACAAACATCTCTTTTTTCTCAGGAAATTTCAGCGTATATCCACCTTCCTTTGGTGCAACCAGTTTGTTTTTGATACGAACATTTGCAAAAGTTCCTCTTACCATAACTTCATGATTTCCTCTTCTTGCACCATAGGAGTTAAACTCCTCAACTGGAACCCCATGTTCAAGGAGATATTTTCCTGCTGGATATTCTGGTGGGATTTTACCTGCAGGGGAGATATGGTCAGTTGTTACACTGTCTCCAAGCAGTTCAAGAACCCTTGCTCCTTTGATATCGGTAGGAGGATTAACTTCTACTGTAAAGTTATCAAAGTAAGGAGGTTTTCTTATATATGTAGATGCTGGGTCCCATTCAAATGTTTCTCCTGTAGGAGCTTCAAGAGCCTGCCAGTATTCATCTCCAAGAAGGATATCTTTGTATTTTTCTTCAAATACTTTTTCATCCAGAACCTGATTTATGATTTGTTTAATCTCTTCCTGAGAAGGCCAGATATCCTTCAGATATACAGAATTTCCGTTTGGGTCTTTGCCTATAGGCTCTGTTGTCAGGTCTATATCTGTTCTACCTGCGATTGCATAGGCAACAACCAGTAATGGAGAAGCAAGCCAGTTTGCCTTCACATCAGGGTGAATTCGTGCCTCAAAGTTTCTGTTTCCTGATAGAACTGCGGATACAATAAGGTCATTTTCTTTAATCGCTTTTTCTATTTCTGGGTGTAAAGGACCGCTGTTTCCAATACAGGTTGTGCAACCAAATCCAACAATATGAAATCTTAAAGCTTCCAGATAAGGAAGCAGTCCTGCTTTTTTCAGGTATCCCTCAACAACACGGGAACCGGGGGCAAGGGATGTTTTTACATAAGGTTTGACTGATAAACCTTTTTCAACAGCTTTTTTAGCAAGTAGACCAGCTCCTATTAGAACAGAAGGGTTAGAGGTATTTGTGCAGGAAGTTATTGAAGCAATTACAACTGAGCCATCTCCAATAACTACTTCCTCACCATCAAGATTGATTTTGGCTATTTTCTTACCTTTGTGTATTCTACATTCGCCAATTTCCATATCTTTGCCTGCTTCATCTTCAAAGGCTGTGATTTCTTTTATATCAATTTCTCTGTTGTAGTTACAGTTAAGCAAGTCTATGAAGGTTTTTTTCATATCTTTAAGATTAACTCTGTCCTGTGGTCTTGAGGGTCCTGCCAGGGAAGGTTCAACCTGAGACATATCTATCTCTATAACATCTGTATAATCAGGGTCATTTTTACCGTCGTAGAATAGCATATTTTCCTTTGTATAAGCCTCAACAAGCTCAGCTGCTTCTTTTCTGTTTGTGAGTTTTAGGAAGTTTATAGTTTCCTCATCAACAGGGAAAAATCCCATTGTTGCTCCGTATTCTGGAGCCATGTTTGCAATAGTTGCCCTGTCTGGAAGGGATAACTTCTTAACACCTTCACCGAAGAATTCAACAAATTTTTCAACAACGCCATATTCTCTAAGTTTTTGGGTTATTGTTAAAACAAGGTCTGTTGTTGTTGCACCTTCAGGAAGTTCCCCTGTCAGTTTAACTCCGATAACCTCTGGAATTTTCATATAATAAGGTTGTCCAAGCATTACAGCTTCAGCCTCAATACCACCAACACCCCATCCAAGCACACCAAGACCATTTATCATTGTTGTGTGGGAGTCTGTTCCAACGAGTGTGTCCGGATATGCTACAGTTTCCCCATTTTCCTGAGATTTCATAACAACCTGTGCGATATACTCAAGGTTTACCTGATGGATAATACCGCTTCCTGGAGGGAATATTCTCAGGTTATCAAATGCATTCTGAGCCCATTTAAGAAGCTGGTATCTTTCTTTATTCCTTTTGTATTCCATCTCAAGATTTTTCTTTAGAGCCTCTTCAGTTCCAAAAAAATCAATCTGAATAGAGTGGTCTATAACAAGGTCAACAGGGACAAGGGGATTAACTTTTTTAGGGTCTATACCCAGCTTTTTTGCTGCATCTCTCATTGCCGCAAGGTCAACAACCCCAGGAACACCTGTAAAGTCCTGCATTATAACCCTTGCAGGATGGAAAGGAATTTCCACAGGTGTGTCATAACGCTTTTTCCAGGTTGCTATCTCTTCTATATGTTTTTCAGTAACAACTCTGCCATCAAATTTTCTGATAATATTTTCTGCAAGAACTCTTATTGAAAATGGAAGTGTTTCTACTCCTGGGTGAAGCTGATTTAATTTTTCCAGACTATAAATTTTGTAGCTATTTCCATTTA
>JALWLQ010000126.1 GCA_027084095.1 Persephonella sp. | reverse complement strand
GGGCAAGTCTTTTGAATATGGCATATTTCAGGGCTTCTGCTATTCCTATGGCTTCTGCAAGGTCTTCAGGGTATCCAAGTCTTAATGCTCGGTATTTTTGTAGGGCAGCCATTTTAGGAAATCTGTTTACCAGCATTTATCTCTCCTGATATTTGACTTTTATATCAAAGAATTTACCTAAATAGCTAAATAAGTCATCAGGTTTATTAGCTACCATCATAAGCACCATCATATCCTGAAATGCCACATCATTTTTTGCTTTTATGTTTATGGTTATTTTACCTTTTCCATTTTTTGTTATGGAAATAAATCCTTTTATCAGCTCTTTTTCCACAGGATTTGTGGCTTTTGCAAGCTCTTTTTGCAGGTCAGAAATGATTTTTGATTTTATTTCTGCAGGTGATTTATGCTCCCTTCTCGCCATATCTTCAATCAGCTGTTGTGTAGCCCCTCTGTCTACATATTCAATAATTAAAAACTGCGGCTTTATCTGGAGTAATTTGCTAAAAAGCATCATATAATCTGCAGGATTTGACTGCTTATCATAATCGTAATTAAAGATAATTGGGTCAACATCTTTCAGACTGAATGAAAATTTCAGATGGAACTTGTCATTGTAAATTTCAGAATATTTCAGGTGGTATATTTTTTTATCAGGTTGATAAATATAGGATTGTTTCAGGTTAAGATTTATATGAAAATCCTTTGAACTGGCCTCAAAATCTTTAACCTCTGCAGTCAGTTTTATTGGGAATTTAAAATCTTTGTTCTCCCCAAAATCATAAACCTTAATCTCTTTTATTTTTCCTGTGTATCCCTTTTCAGGATAATCCTTTATGGTGATATTTTTTAAAATGGCTGTGTTTGTTATAGGCTCAAAATCATACTCTCCTATTGTTATTTTGTCTTTCAGTTCATCCTGAGAAAGTATTTTATTTACTGTTTCTTTAACTTTCTGAACCCCTGTCCATTTTGCATAAAGATATGTTCCGGATATCCCCAGCAGGATTAAAACAACTGCTCCAATTGCTATCAGTTTTTTGTTCATTTCCCCTCTCCCGTAATTTTTTCATAAAGTTTTGATATCTCTTCTTTAAGTTTATCAACTCCTTCAAGGGTTGCAAGGGAAACTGGAACAAATGTATATCCTTTTTCTTCAAAATATTTTTTAAGCCTGTCTATCTCTGTTTTGTCTGACAGGATATCTATTTTGTTTCCTACAACAATCTGTGGTTTTTCAAGTAGCTGTGGGGAGAACTTTTCCATTTCTTTGTTTATTACCTCAAATGCCTCTTCAGGCTCCCTTTCCCTGTAATCTGAGATATCAATCATATGGATTAAAGCCTTTGTCCTTTCTATATGTCTTAAAAACTCATGTCCAAGACCGTGTCCTTCTGCTGCTCCTTCTATAAGTCCGGGGATATCAGCTATAACAACATTTTTTCCATAATCCAGTTTTAAAACACCTAAGACCGGGGCAAGGGTTGTAAATGGATAATCTGCTATCTTTGGTCTTGCATTGGATAAAACAGATATAAGGGTTGATTTTCCAGCATTTGGAAATCCTACTATACCAATATCAGCAATCAGCTTAAGCTCAAGCTCTATCCATTTTTCCTCTCCAGGCTGCCCTTCTTCTGCGTAATCAGGGGATTGGTTTGTTGAGGTTTTAAATGCTGCATTTCCTTTACCACCTTTTCCCCCTTTTGCCACGACAACTGTCTGACCATTTTTAGTAAGGTCTGCTATTATCTCTCCTGTTTCTGCATCTTTTACAACTGTTCCGACAGGAACTTTTATTATAAGGTCTTCCCCATTTTTTCCATGTTTATTACTTCCTGAACCATGTTGCCCCTTTTGTGCTTTGTAATGCCTTTTATGTTTAAAATCCAGTAGTGTTGTCAGTCTATCATCAGCCTGTAGTATCACATCTCCACCTTTTCCGCCATTACCACCTGCAGGGCCCCCTAAAGGAACAAACTTCTCCCTGCGGAAAGCAACACAGCCATTTCCACCATCTCCACCTTTTACATAAATCTTGGCTTTATCTACAAATTTCATACTTCTCCCTCTGTCTTTTTTTGGGAATAATTTATTCCTGCAGTAATTTTTTGCTAATTATCCTAATTTTATCTCGGTTAGGATACCAAAAGGAACGGCAAGACCTGTGATAAATCCTGTTCCGGGTTTTAAAAATGGCAGGATATTGAAAATATCCTCTTTAGAATACTCAAAAAACACAGATACGGCCTCAAGGTCATTTCTGTTAATCAGCTTGAAAACTGCCTGTGTATTAAGCTGTGAGAGGACATATTTGCTTATGTTTGCAGGCCTTTGTGTTATTGCTATCAGACCAAGGTCAAACTTTCTTCCTTCTGTGGCTATCTTCCTTGCCATTACATAAGAAATATTTGAAGAGCCTGCCTGAATTTCCCCAAATCCCTTTTCTGGGGCAAAATTCTGGGCTTCTTCCAGAATAACAACCCGCTTTTTGTCATCTGATTTTGCCTTTCTGAATATCTCTTTCATCACAAGACCGGCTATATTTACCCTTGTTGTAGGATTTTCTATTTTTTCAAAATCAAAGATAATAAAGTTTTTATTGCTGTTAATTGCTTCAAATAATTCCCGTGTAAGATTTGTATGGTATCTAAGGGCTTCTTCAGGGTAATCTCTCTTTAGCATATCCAGAAAAGTCAAAAGCTCAGACCTGAGCTCTCCTTTTAGCTCTGTCATGTCTACTGCATTTAATATTGCTTCTTCAAGGGAGATTTCTCTAAAACCGATTATCTGAAGGTCAGGCTTAAGGAGTTTCCTGAAATATGCAGCTACTTTTTTTTCTTCATAAGATTTTTCCTGAAAGTTTATTCCGTATTCTTTAAATAGATTTTTTATATCATCAAAATTAACAGGATAAAGTATATCCGGAATTTCTAAGATATGGGGGTTTTTAACTGATTTTTTATATTCACCATATAGGTCTATTATAAATGTCTGGATATCTGAGTATTTTAGACTTTCCAGCATCCTTCGGACAAATGTTGTTTTTCCTGAACCTGTAGTTCCAAGCACAGCCATATGCATTGTGTATATCTTTTCCATATCAATAAAAGCATTAAGGGAAGTATTAAACAGTTTTCCAAATTTTACAGGCTTACCCATCTGGTATCCTGCATGGTTTATCTGCATGATATCTTCTATTTCTTTTTCATCATGAAGGGTGTAAATCAATGAACCGGCCTGGGGCGGTGTCATAGGGGTTTTTAAAATACTCTCTTTTTCTCTGATTTTTTCAGGATTAAATTCTGCAAGTATCTCTATCTGAGCTATCCGTAGGTTTTGATTTTTCTCATTTAGATAGGCAAACAGCAGAGCTTTTCTGAAAAGTTCATCCTTCTGTTCCAAAACAGCT
>JALWLQ010000125.1 GCA_027084095.1 Persephonella sp. | reverse complement strand
GTTGAATATTTAGGAGAAAAACCAAGGGAATTCCCAGATAGATATAAAAAATGACAGATTTTGATAAAAGTTATGCAGACTTTCAAAGAAGACGCCGTAATATTTTTATAATCTCTGTTATAGTCTTTGTTTTTATTGTTGGAAACCTTTATATTTTCAAAGAGATTTCCAAAGTAAAAGACGTCTTTAATCCGTATATCTTCCTAATCATAATAAATATTGATGTCGTATTTTTCCTTGCTATTCTGGCTATATCCCTCAGGCATCTGATAAAACTATTTTTTGAAAAGAGGGAAACCACAGGTAAGCTAAGACGGAAACTTTCATTTATCCTGATTTCAATGGTAATTATCCCTGCAATGATACTTTCCGTAGCATCTATAAGCCTTATATCAAATGCAACAAACCTGTGGTTTAGCGGTAAAGTAGAAAAAGCATTAGACCTTACCCAGAAAATAATAGACGAGGATATCAAAACATACTCCCAGCTACTTGATGAAATTGTCTATATGATAGAAACCAAAAAGATTTCTCCTTATGAGGCATTCAAAAAATTTAATATAGTATCTATGGTAATACTGGACAAAAATAGAAAGCCCCTTATGATTTATGGAAAACCAAGAAAACCACTGGAAAATTTTGATATTCAGCTTGAAAAATATATCTTTGAAAAAGATGGAAAATATTACCTCAGATATATAAAAAAATTCCAAAAAGATAAATACATACTTATTGAATACCGTCTGCCACCCTTAATTTCAAAATATAAAAAAGAGATTAATTACATATCAGATATTTATTCAAAATTCAGGTATTACAAAAATCCAATCAGGGTGAGCTATATCGTAACTATGCTCACCATTACCATGTTTGTTATTTTCGCTGCCCTGTGGTTTGCCCAGTATGTTGTTAGAAATCTGACTTATCCCCTTGAAAGACTTGTTGATGCTTCCAAGAAACTGGCACAGGGAAATCTTAATGTAAAGGTTGATATTAAAGCCCCTGATGAAATAGGTATCCTGATAGATGAATTTAATCACATGGTAAAAGAGCTAAAAGCTCTTTATCTCCAGCTTGAAAGAAGTAATAAGGAGCTTAAAGAAAACAAGGAATATCTTGAGGCAATTCTGGAAAATGCCAGAACAGGAGTTATATATTCAGACAAACACGGCAGGATAGAAAAAATAAACAAAGCAGCTGCAGAGATATTAAGCATAGACCCCTCACAGATAAAAGGCAAAGATATAGAAGAATTTATGAAAAGCATAGGCTTAGACATTAAAAATATTGAAAAGGAACAGACCATAAATGTTGATGGAAAGATAATAATAGCCAGAATAACAAAATTATCAAACAAAGGATATGTTCTTGTTTTTGATGATATAACAGATGTGGTTGCTGCTGAAAAAGTCCTTGCATGGAAAGAGATAGCCCAGAGAATTGCCCATGAAATTAAAAATCCGCTTACCCCTATCAGACTTTCTGCAGAAAGGATAAAACGCCAGTATCATAACAATAACCCTAAATTTCCAGAAATACTTGAAAAGGCTGTTAATGTTATATTTACAGAGGTTGACCATCTGTCAAAACTGGTTAAAGAATTCGGTCAGTTTGCAGCCTCAGGAAGACAGATAACCAGAGCAGAAATTAACCTAAAAGAGCTAATAAAAGAAATAGCAGACAGTTATCAATCAGAAAAATTTAAAATAGAGATAGACATACCTGATGATATATCCTTGAAAGCTGACAAAAAACTACTCAGGCAGGCATTTTTAAATCTGGTTCAGAACAGCTATGAAAGTATTGATAAAGAAACTGGAGTATTGAAAATAAAGGCAGAAAAAGAAAATAATAAAGTTATCATCATCTTTAAAGATAACGGAAAAGGAATTCCCCAGACAGAACTGGAAAAGATTTTTATCCCGTATTATTCTAAAAAATCAAAAGGTTCAGGCCTTGGCCTTGCAATAACAAAAGAAATAATAGAAAACCATGGTGGAAGCATAAAAGCCCTTCCTTCAGAGGAAGGGGCTGTTTTCCGGATAGAACTGCCTTTATCCTGATATTTGTTTAACAAAAGATATAAGCAGTTTATTAAACTCTTCTGGATTTTCAAAAGGTGGTAGATGTGCACTGTTATCAAGTTCATAAAATTTTGCATTAGGGATGCCATCTGCAATCTTTTTCACAATTTCTGGGGGAGTGACCTTTTCATCATCTTTTCCTGCTATAACGATTGTGGGAACATTTATACTGGATAGAAGCCCCGTATTATCTGGTCTTATTGCAAGAGCCTTAAGAGCCTTTATAATTCCTTCTTCTGTAGCCTGGTTCATTATACATCTAAGTTCTTCCATTTTTTTCTTATTTTCTTTTGTTGCAGGTGAGGTCTGGGCATCAAGCATAAACTCTATAAGAAAATCTTTTCCTTCTTTTTCTACTCTTTCTATAGTTGCATATCTTGCCTTTTTAGCCTCTTCAGTATCTGCTTCAGCCCTTGTTGCTACAAAGACAAATCCTTTAACAAAATCAGGATATCTTCTCCACAGGTCAAACATAATGTATCCACCCATACTATCGCCAACAGGAATAACCTTTTTAACCCCTAAATCTTTTACCTTTGATAAAATTGCATCTGTAAGGGTTTCAATTGTGTATTCATCAGGATAATTCCTTTCATCCCCAAATCCCGGATAATCAACGGCTATATAAGGAATATTTTCGCTCTCCAAAGCTTCAAACTGATATTTATACATACTTTTGTTTAATGGAAATGCATGTAAAAACAAAACAGCCTCAGGTATAAAAACTCTCATTTGAACCCTCCTTTTTGTTTTTTATTTTATTATATGTTTTTTCACTTCCTTTTCACTATTTCAGGAATAAATTTTTTAATATGAAGATACTAATAGTGGAAGACAACGAGGAACTTAATAATACGCTGAAAGAAATACTGGAAATAAATGATTATATTGTTGACACGGTATTTGATGGGGAGCAAGCCTTAGAGTTTGCCAACCTGTATGAGTATGACCTTATCATCCTTGATATCATGCTACCTAAAATTGATGGTTATAAGGTCTGTCAAATTTTAAGGGAGAAGGGAAATAATACTCCTGTTCTGATGTTAACGGCAAAGGATACATTACAGGATAAAGTAAAAGGTCTTGATATAGGAGCAGATGATTATCTGGTAAAACCTTTTGAGATAGAGGAACTTCTTGCAAGGGTCAGAGCATTAATAAGAAGGGTATCCACCGAAAAAAATAAGATAGTTCAGTTAGGTGATATAAAAATTGACCTTGAAAAAAGAGAAGTTTACAGAGATGGTAAAAGTCTTGTGATAACCCCCAAGCTTTTCTGTATCCTTGAACAACTAATAAGAAACAGAGGGAAAATTGTTACTTATGAAAGTCTTATGAACAAATGCTGGGACATAACAGATTATCCATCTAAGGAAACTGTCAGGGCAAATATAAAACTTCTGAGAAAAATACTTCAGGACAAAGATATCATCCAGAATATCTCCGGCGTAGGATATAAAATAGAATGAAACTTGACCAATTTCTTAAAGCAAGATTAAAAATAACCCTTCTTATCTCAGCAATATCAACCTTTATTCTCGCTGCTTTTGCAGGAAGTATTTATTATTTTTACAAGGAGCAAATTTTATATGAGATATCTGACGAGCTTAAAAGTATAGCCTTTGAGGTATCCAAAGTAGTTGAGAACCCGTTAAGAGACTTTTCTATAGTCAAAAATGTAAATATCCCAGATGATACTTATTTATGCGTTTACAACTACGATGCAAAAATGGTTTTTTATAAACATAAACTATGTGAGATTAAAAATTTCTTTTCCGGATTTCAGGTTATTGGTCATGATGTTGTCTTTGGAACCTCAATAGAAAAGAATGGAAATCTTTATTATATATATGTCGGGAAAAATCTAAGCAGGATACTGGCAAGTATAGATAAACTAAAGCTTATCCTAATTTATGTAACATTTGTTATATCAACAATAATCCTTGTTTTTTCATTTTTAATCTCAAAAAAGATACTCTCCCCTATTAAAGAAACTGTGGAAAAACAGGAAAGATTTACACAAAATGTATCCCATGACCTTAGAACACCCTTAACCGTAATATCTTCCAATTTATATCTGATTAAACAGAAAAAATTTCAAAATATTGAGAAAAATATTGAAAATATCGCACGAACAGTTGAATATATGAAAAGTATAGTTGCTGACCTGCTATTTATCAGCCAGATAGGAGAAAAAGAAAAAAAACCTGTTAATATCAATGAGCTATTGAAAAAACAACTCCATTTACTTTCTCCCAAAATAGAAGAAAAAAATATAGGTGTCATATTCAAAGAAGAAGACCAGATAACCATAGAAGCAAATCAGGCAGACATGGAAAAACTATTTTCTAATCTTCTTGAAAATGCCATTAAATATAACTGTGATAATGGAGAGATTATAATAACAATTAAGAAAAAGCAGGTATCTATCAAAAATACAGGAAAATTAATTAAAAAAGAAAATCTGGACAAGATATTTGAAAGATTTTACAGAGAAGATGAAGCAAGAACATCCGAAGGTTCAGGACTTGGGCTGGCAATAGTGAAAGAGATAGCAGATTTTTACAAACTTAAAATAAAAGTTAAAGTGGAAGGGGTTCACAACGAATTTATAATAAGGTTCTAAAAAAATTTTTTAGAAAACCAAAAATGTTTATAATTATTAGAAATTTATACAGGAGGGTATTATGAAAATAGCCGTTGTTAGTTTTGATAGTGAGCTTGTAGCAAATATAGCTGCAGAGTTGTCAGGTGCTGAAGTAAAAGGATATATGGATTCCTTAAGTCTGGTAAATGAATTAAAGGAAGATAAATTTGGAAAACCAGATATTGTTATATATGATGCTTCTGGAGGAGAAATAGCACTTAATGCACTTGAATTTTTTATTTCCAGACCTCAAGTAAAAGGAATTGAAATTAAGGCTTTAATAGAAAAAGGTTCTGTCAGTGAAGAAAATTTAAAAAAATTTGAAAATTTAAAATTTTACGACAAAGAAACGGAATTATCTGCCCTTATAGAAGAACTGAAAAGTAAATTTTCAGAAAATACCTATTCCTCTGTAGAAACAGAAAAATCTCAAGAACCATTAGAAAATGTTGAACAAAAAGAGGAAGGCTATGTTCCTCCACAAGATTTAGAGGCTCTCTTAGGTGAAACCATTTCCTCTTCAGAAGAAACAGAAGGATTTGAACTTGAGATAGAAGAGGATATCTCCGATGTAGGTTCCTTACTTGAAGAACTTAACCCTGAAGAAGATTTTAAGAAGACATCATCTTTTGAAACAGTAACTTCCTCTATGGAAGAAGCTATAACAGGAAATGGAAATAAAGTTTCACAAGAAAAAATTGTTAAGGAGTATAAACAACCAGAAACCTCAGATATAAATTCTGGGAATATCAGGATAAGTATTGAATTGTCTCCAGAAGAAATTAAAAAAATTGTTTTGGAAACAGCAATTGAAAAATTTATAGAAGAAATTAGAACAGACCTTGATTTAGACAAGATTAAAGAGGAGATACAAAAAGATTTCTTTGACAGACTTGAAAAAGAGATGACCCAATCTATTGACCAGATAAAAGAAGAGATAAAAACAAAATTATTTGAAAGTATAGAAACAGACCTGAAAGAAAAAATTAAAGAAAGTATAAAAGAAGATGTTACAAGAATAACTACCGAACTTGTGAAGGAAAAACTTAATCAAGTATTTGGTGGAGGGAAATAAACTGCTATGCCCTCTATAGAGGGCATCAATTTCTTAAGAATATATAAGAAAATGCGGCTATTAAAGCCGCACCCATTAGCATAAACAGATGGACAAATACAGAAGCCAATAAAGCTGTTTCTTTATCAATTCCAAATAATATTAAAAGCCCTGCATAACCACCTTCATAAGTTCCTATTCCAGCCAATCCGTGAATTGGGAGTATTGTTGTCAAATCCCCTGCAGAAGCTGCAAAAAATGCCTCAACAAAGGACAAATCTACTCCTGAAGGTAAAACAAGATAAAAGGCTGTAAATTTAAGAATAAATGTTAAAACAGAAAGAACATACAACACCATTATATTTTTAGGAGTTAATTTTGTATCATGAAACGCCTTTATTTTTTCATGTTTTATAAAAGAGACCAAAAACTTAAGCACAAATGCGGTTAAAGGCATTAATATAATCGTAAGAATAGCCAGCAAAGGCATTCCTTTAAAAAGAAAAAAAGACATTCCGAACACAGCAAAAAGAGAAAGTGCATCAAATATTCTCACAGAAACAAAACTAACAGCACTTTCTGATATGGGAATATTTTCCTTTTTAAGCATATAAAAAAAAGATAATTCCCCTGTTCTAAATGGCATAAAAATATTAAATACCGTATTAAAAGCAGTAATCTTAAAGAGTTTCTTAAATTGGTTTATAGATAGGGTAAGCTTCCACCTGAAAGCCCTTGTCAAATATGAACCAACATAAAGGATAAAGGCGATAATAATATTTACAGGGTTTATCTCTTTAAAAAACTGCACAAATTTATCAAAACCTATTACCCTGTAAAACAGGTATATAAAACCTGCAGATATAGCGATAGAAACAAATAACTCAAATATCTTAATGGCTTTTTTCTTCAACAAGCCCTCTGTTTACCACTTCAAGCTTTTTATCTCTTATGATTTCTTTGATTATATAAGGTCGTTTGCCCTGTGATTCGTAATAGGTTCTTGTTATAAGCTCTGCGACTATACCTGTTGAAATAAGCTGTATTCCAGAAAGGAAAAATAATGTTCCAAATATTAGCAGTGGTCTATTTCCAATATCTGCACCGGTAAATAATTTTAATCCCACCAGATAAATCAAGATAAAAGTACCTATCAAAAGTAAAACAGCTCCCCATCCACCTAAAATCCTTAAAGGTTTTGTTCTATAATCCAGTAAGAACTTAACAAGTATTAAATCCAGTAAAACTTTAAATGTTCTGGATATTCCATACTTTGATTTTCCGTATATTCTCGGATGGTGTTTAACAGGGATTTCTGTTACCTTTGCACCAATTGCCTTTGATAAAGCCGGTAGAAATCTGTGCATTTCCCCGTAAAAATCCAGATTTTTAGCAACCTCAGCCCTGTAAGCTTTAAGAGAGCAACCATAGTCATGGAGATGAACCCCTGTAACCTTTGATATAAGCCAGTTTGCTATTCTTGAGGGGAGTGTTCTGCTTATGAATGCGTCTTTTCTGTCCTTTCTCCATCCGCTTACAATATCATACCCCTGGTTAAGCACTTCTAAGAGTTTAGGAATATCTTCAGGGTCATTCTGAAGGTCACCATCCATTGTTATGATAATATCTCCTCTGGCTGTTTCAAAACCTGCAGACATGGCTGCTGTCTGCCCAAAATTCTTCCTGAAATTAACCCCAACAACATGAGGGTCTTTTTCTGATAACTCTTTTATAATTTCCCATGACCTGTCTGTAGAACCATCATTTACGAATATAATTTCATAGCTTTTTCCGAGGGTATCAAGAACCTTTTTCAGTTTGTCATACAAAAGAGGAAGGTTCTCCTCTTCATTATAAATAGGGATAACAACCGATAATTCTACCTTTTCCATTTCTCTCCTTATTTCCTTGTAAATTTAACAATACCCCTTATTCCAAGAGGTCTTAAATTTTTTCTATAAAATCTTGAGGCTTCTCTATACTCTTTGAAATACCCTATTATAACAGAATAGATAGCTTTACCATCTATTATATCCCTTTTTATCTCTGGATTGTAACCTTTTGCTTTAAGTTTTTCTGCAATGGATATGGCAGCTTTTTTGTTTGAGTATCTGCCAACAAGCACATAAAATCTGATTTTGGGTTTTACTATTTGAGGCTTTTCTTGTGTTTCAGGGGTATATTTTGCTATGGTCTGTCCACCTGTATATGGATTTGCATTTTCTGTATTTTGTTGAGCTTGGGCTGAAGGAGCTACATTATCTTCTTGATTGATATTAAATATATTTCTTCTTTTGACTGTTTTTTTGTCAATCAAATTAAGATATTTTTCTATCTCAAGCTTAAGTAGTTCATTATTTTCAGCAAGTTTTTTGGCTTTTATTAGATAAATTCTGGCTTTTTCAGGATGATTTAAGTAATAGTATGACTTTCCAAGTCCAAGATAAATTCTGGCATCTGATGCACCTTTATCAATGGCAGAAAGAAACACGTTTAATGCATCTTTATATCTTTTCTCCTGTATATATAAATTTCCAAGGGCAATATATGCAGGTAATATATAGGCATTGTAGGCAATGGCTTTTTTAAGATTTTCTTCTTCTTTTTTCTTATCTCCTATTTCTTTGTAAATCATTGCTATGTTGTAATATGCAAGGTCTTTTTTCATATAGTTTGGATTTTCTATTGCTTTATGGAAATATTTGATGGCTTCCTTGTATTTTTTTTCTTTTGCTAAGATTGCTCCTAAATTGGTATATGTTTCTGCTTTGTTGGGAGCTATTTTTATAGCTTTTTTCAAGATTTCTTCAGCTTTTTGAAATTCTCCTACATTACTGTATGCCACACCAAGTGCATTAAGTATGTCAGGGTCGTCAGGAGAAATCTCATATGCTTTTCTTAGATAATAAATAGCTTGTGCATTATTACCTGCCTGTAAATAAGAAATTCCCAGTTTATAGTAATAGGTAGCGTTTTTAACCTGTGGTGTTTCAGAAACTGTTGTTGTTTTAGGTGCACAGGAAAACAAAGTCAATCCTGACACCAGAAATAATAAAAATAATATTTTCTTCATTTTCTCACCTTCCCCTTGCTTATATTTAATTCCTCTATTTTTTTGTGGATTGTATTTCTATGAATTCCAAGATATTTTGCAGCCTCTGAAATATTACCGTTTGTATATTTCAAAACTTCTTCTATTATTATAGTTTCGGCTTTTTCTATCAGCTTAACATAAATATTCTTTTTTTCCTTCTCCAGCATCTGTTTTACTTCTTTTCGTATTCCTTCCTGCCAGTCTGTAGTGGTTGTTTCCTGGGGATAGATATATTTTCTTACTATATCAGCAGTGATAGGCCTCTCCCTGTATATAACTATCAGTTTGTTGACCAGATTTTTTAACTCTCTTATATTTCCGGGAAAATCATAATTCATAAGCATTTGAATAGCATCTTCTGTGAAACCACCTTTTTTAAGTCTGTGAGTTTTAAGTGCCTGTTTTGTAAATAGCTCAACAAGTTCAGGTATATCTTCTTTTCTTTCTCTTAAAGGTGGAAGGTTTATCTCTACTACAGATAGCCTGTAAAAAAGGTCTTCCCTGAATTTTCCTGAAGCAACCATCTTAACAAGGTCTTTATTGGTAGCTGCTATAACTCTTACATCAACCTTTATACTTTTGTTTGACCCTACTGGAGTTATTTCCATCTCCTGCAGTGCCCTAAGCAATTTCCCCTGAGCTTCAAGAGGTAGTTCGCTAATCTCATCTAAAAACAGCGTTCCTCCATTTGCTGCTTCAAATTTTCCTGTTTTTTTTCTGTCTGCTCCTGTGAATGCCCCTCTTTCGTATCCAAAAAGCTCACTTTCTATAAGCCCTGCAGGTATTGCTGCACAGTTAATGGCTATAAAAGGAGCTTCTCCCCTGCTGCTGTGTTTGTGAATAAGCTGTGCTACAACCTCTTTACCTGTTCCACTTTCTCCTGTTATTAAAACAGGCTGATTACTTGCACTTGCTCTTCCTATTAGTTTAAAAACTTCCTGCATTTGAGGGCTTTTACCGACAATGTCTATTTCAGGTTGTTGTGCTGTAGTTTTTGTAGGGGCAATCTTTCTAATTTCCTGAATTACTTTTCTAATTTTTTCTATATCAAAGGGCTTGGGTATATAGTCGTAGGCTCCAAGTTTCATTGCTTCAATCAGATAGTTATACTCATCATGACCAGAAATCATTACAACATAAGGTCTGTTTTCAAGGGAAACAATTGATTTAAGGATATCTATACCATTTGCATCAGGGAGAGAGATATCAAGGAATACGATGTCAGGGTTCTCTTCCTGAATAAGCTGTAATGCATTACCTCCTGTTTCAAATGTTTTTACTTCAATTCCTTCTTTTTGTAGAATTTTTTTCAGAACATTTCTTATTGTTCTCTCATCATCAAAAACAAAAGCCTTCATTTCTTACCTCTATCTGATATGGGAAGCAGTATTTCAAATGTTGAATTACCTATATATCTTAAAACACCTCCGTGGTCTTTTACTATCTTGTAAGAGGATGATAATCCGATACCCATTCCTGTTTTTTTGGTTGAGACAAATGGAAGAAAGAGTTTATCTATCATATCTTCTGGAACTCCAGAACCGCTATCTTTTATTTTGATAAAAATCTTATTTCCTGCAGGTGAGTAAACCTTGTCCCATGATATTCCTGTAGATATTCTGATTATTCCTTTTTTGTCTGTAGCTTCAATACCATTTTTTATTATGTTTATAAGCACCCTTAGCATATAATCAGGGTCAACAAAAAGGTCAGGGATACTTGGGTCGTACAGCCTTTCAAATTTCACTTCTGGATATTGTTTTTCCAGAGATTTTATAGCTTCATCAATTAATTTGTGTATATTTATCTCTCTTTTTCTAAGGGGAACAGGTTTTGTAATATTGGTGATTTCATTAATCAAACTTTCTATTCTTTTGATTTCGTATAGTATATCCTCCACAAGCTCTTTGTCATTTATATCCTCTTTAAGAAGCTGGGCTGCTCCTTTTATTCCTCCAACTGGACCTTTCATATCATGGAATATAGATGATAACAGTTTTGAAATGGTTATTATCAGTCCTTCTTTTCTGGCCACTTCTTCAAGTTCAACAAATCTGGTTATATCCCTTACAAGCAGTGTTATTCCTTTGTTTTCAAAAGGAAAGACATCTATCAAAAATTTGTTATTGTTAATCTCTTTAAAAATTCCCTTTACGGAACGACCTGTTTTAATTGCTTCCATAGATAATAGTTCAGAAAATAATTGATTGAGCTTAGATTTTCCTATCTGGGATTTTAGAAAATGACCTGCCTGATTTGCGTAGATGATATCTCCTTTTTTAGAAACAACAATTAATGGGTCTTCTATACTCTCTAATATCTTCTCAAAATATTCCATTTTTTTCAAAAAGGGGGAAAGCTCCCCCTGAGGTTTTATTTATTTATGTTTAAAAATTGCTGCTCTTCCTCTTTAACAGCCTCCTGAACATTCTGGGAAATTCTGTAAGCACAGAAAGATGGTCCACACATAGAGCAGAACTTGGCTGATTTAAATCCTTCCTGTGGAAGAGTTTCATCATGATATTTTCTTGCTGTCTCAGGGTCTATTGCCAGTTCAAACTGCTTTTCCCAATCAAATTCATATCTTGCTCTGGACATTGCATCATCCCACTCTTTTGCACCGGGTCTATGTCTTGCAAGGTCTGCTGCGTGTGCTGCTATTTTATAGGCTATAAGTCCCTGTTTAACATCTTCTGCATTTGGAAGACCAAGATGCTCTTTTGGTGTTACATAACAGAGCATTGATGCACCATACCATCCTGCCATAGCTGCGCCAATCGCAGATGCAATATGGTCATATCCAGGAGCAATATCCGTTACCAGTGGTCCCAAGACGTAGAATGGTGCTTCATGGCAGAGCTCCATCTCTTTCTTGATATTCATCTCAATCTGGTCCATTGGAACGTGTCCGGGACCTTCTATCATAACCTGAACACCATGCTCCCACGCCTTTTTGGTAAGCTCACCAAGAACTTTAAGCTCTGCGAATTGTGCCTCATCAGAAGCATCATTTATACATCCAGGTCTAAGTCCATCTCCAAGGGAGAAAGTTACATCATATTTTTTGAATATTTCACAAATCTTATCAAAGTTTGTATAAAGTGGATTTTGTTTTCCATGGACAGTCATCCATTCTGCCATTATTGAACCACCACGTGAAACAATTCCCATAAGCCTGTGATTAACCAGTGGTAGAAATTCCCTTAAAACTCCTGCATGAATTGTCATATAATCAACACCTTGCTGAGCCTGATGCTCAATCATATCAAGGATATCCTGTTCGGTGAGATTTTCTATTGAACGAACTTCCTGCAATGCCTGATATATAGGAACTGTTCCAACTGGAACAGGAGAATTGGCAATAATTGCTTCTCTAATCTCATCTATATTTCCACCTGTTGATAAATCCATCACAGTATCAGCACCATATTTAAGAGCAACTCTGAGCTTTTCCAGTTCACCTTCCACATCAGAAACAACAGCAGAGTTTCCAATATTTGCATTTACTTTACATTTGGCAGCGATACCAATAGCCATAGGCTCAAGACTGTAATGGTTTATATTAGCAGGGATTACCATTCTTCCCCTTGCGACTTCATCTCTAACAAGTTCTACAGGTAGTTGTTCCCTCTGGGCTACATACTCCATTTCCGGAGTTATAACTCCCTCCCTTGCATAATCCATCTGAGTTTTACCATAGGTTGTGCTTCTTTTAACTTTGTATTTACTCATATCTAAAACCTCCTGATTTTCCAAGTTTTGCTCCATTTATATACATTCAAAAAATGGCCTAAAAAATGAAAATGGTCATATAAAGGGTGTTTTTGATGAAAAAAATCACCACTCCCTACGACGGTATCAACCGTATCAGGTTCAAAGGGTATTTTCTCAGACCTTTATGGTCACCCCTGTGGCCTTATTCAGTTTCTATTAATATATACTTTTGGTCTAATTTAATCCAGTTTTTTATAAATGGCACCTTCAGGTGTTAGAATACTCTCAATAATATTTACTTCAATATAAGCCTGACTGCCAAAATCTATATCAGAATACCTTTTCATTGTGTTTAAAAACTGCTGTTTTTTTACATGCTTTATTCTTTTTAAAGTAATGTGCGGCACAAAATTTTTATCTGACTTGTATCCCAGAACTGCAAGCTTTTCAGAAATAAATGAATTTAAACTGGTTAATTCCCCATTGTTATCTTTGACTTTTACAAAAAATACCCTTGGATTATAAATATTTGGAAATGCTCCAAGACCTGAAAACTGAATATCAACCTCTATTTCTTTATTCAGAACAGGAGATAAAACCTGCTTTATATTACTGATTTCTTTATCTGAAGAGTTTCCGATGAATGTGTATGTGATATGGAAGTTTTTTTCTGGAACCCATTTCCCAGCGATTATTCCACCAAAGTCTTTTTTTATTTTTTCATACTTAAAATTTGGTATTTTTACGAATGAACCAATAAATATCCTTTTCAAAAATCCACCTGCATTGAACTTTTACTTAACTATTTATATTTTAAAGGTATGAAAGTGGCAAAACAATTTCCAGTAGTTTTTGATGAAGAAAAAGGAATTTATATCCCCCAGCCTACAAGGTTCTGGATTTTAGATAAAGAACTACATTCATCTATATCCAGACTGGAAGAGAAAGGCTTTATAAAATACTGGGAAGATAAAGTTTCAAAAGATAAAGAACTATTTAATTTTTTTGTGAAACTTCACCTTAAAGAAATTCATGAAAGGGAAAAACTAATCTCAAACAAAAAATATCCTGAATATGTGGTTCATAAACTACTTTCAACGGGTATAGGTGGTATTCAGGATTACAATAAAAAACCTTTTAAGGTTAAATGTCTGCATCTCTGGACAGCATATCATCTGGGGGATGAAAAATTCAGAAATCCTATCGGCGAATTCGTCATAGAAAGGTTGTAATTAGTCGTTGTATTCTTATATTATTTAAGCCTTAAATAAAAAATCTGAGGGAAATGAATGGTTTACGACACAGAATTTGATGTTGTTGTTATAGGTGGAGGACATGCAGGGATAGAGGCAGCTCTATCAGCTGCAAAATTAGGGGTGAAGACTGCCCTTATAACACTGGACAAAGAAAAAATAGGCCTTATGCCCTGTAATCC
>JALWLQ010000124.1 GCA_027084095.1 Persephonella sp. | reverse complement strand
CTGTTTTCGGAGAAAGAATTGTTATCAGGCTTTTAGATAAATCCAACAAATTACTTACCCTTGAGGAACTGGGATTTTTACCTGAAGACCTTGAAAAATACAGAAGAATTATAAAAAAACCATACGGACTTGTGCTAATCACAGGTCCCACAGGTTCAGGTAAATCAACAACCCTTTATGCATCCCTTCTGGAGCTTAAAACACCCCGTAAAAATATAATCACCATAGAAGACCCTGTGGAATACCAGATAGACGGTATCAGTCAGATACAGGTAAACCCCAAAATAAACCTTACATTTGCAAATGGTTTAAGAAGTATCCTAAGACAAGACCCTGATATTATAATGGTTGGTGAGATAAGGGATTTGGAAACAGCAGAAATAGCAATCCATGCCTCAATGACAGGACATCTTGTTTTATCTACACTTCATACAAATGATGCTCCTTCAGCTGTTGCAAGGCTTGTTGATATGGGAGTTGAACCATTTTTAATTGCTTCATCTCTGGAAGGAGTAATAGCACAAAGGCTTGTAAGAACTATCTGTGAAAACTGTAAAACAGAATATACACCTTCAGATGCAGAAGTTGAGGAAATCAGGAAACATTACAAAAAACCTGTTGAGATAAAAGATTTATACAAAGGAGAAGGCTGTCAGGAATGTCTCGGAACAGGCTACAAAGGGAGAATGGCCATATATGAAATAATGGAAGTTGATGAGGATTTAAGAACTACTATATCAAAGAACCCAGAGACAACTATCCTGAAACAAAAAGCTATTGATAAAGGAATGAAAACACTTATTGAGGACGGTATTTCTAAAGTCCTTCAAGGCAGAACAACACTTGAAGAAGTTCTACAGGTTGCACAGGTGTAAAGGATGCCATTTTTCAGATATAAAGCATACAATCAGGAAGGAAAGGAAATTTCAGCAGTTGAAGAGGCTGTTTCAGTATCACATCTAAAGGAAATTCTAAAGAAAAAAGGATTAATTCCTTATGAGATAGAAGAAGTTTCTTCCCTTAAGAAAAAAAGAAAATCTATTCTCCAGCTTGAGATATTTTCAAAAAATAAGATAAGCAAAGAAGAATTGGCACTTCTTTTATATGAGATAGGAATTCTCCTTGAAAGAAATGTCCATATTACCCAGATATTTGATATACTGTCCAGACAACTGGAAAACCCTGTTTTAAAGGACACTTTACTTTCTGCCAGAGAATATATTCAGGAAGGAAGCAGCATTGCAGATGCTTTTGGTAAGACAGGTGTCTTCCCGAAATTTCTTGTTGAAATGATTAGGGCAGGGGAAACCTCAGGTGCACTGGACAAAGTATTTCTATCGGCATCAGAATTTATAGAAAAACAGGAAGAGTTCAAAAGAAAAATTCTAAACGCCCTGATTTATCCTGTTGTTGTCATTATTGTGGCTTTTGTTTCTGTAATTATAATAATGAACTTCGTTGTTCCAACTATCACCAAAATATATGCCCAGTTTGGCAAAGAACTTCCTACTCTTACAAAAATTGTTGTTTATCTATCAAAACTCACATCTATTTTTCTGAAGGTTTCTCCAGTTCTTATTATTCTTGGATTTTTAGGCTATAAAAAATTTATAACAAAAGAGATGATAGATAGCCTAAAACTGAGAATTCCATTTTTCAAAAAGGTTCATTTATATACAATCTATCTCACATGGAGTAACACTATGTCCCTTTTACTAAAAGGAGGACTTACACTTGATAGAGCTATACAGATTGCCAATGAAACAATAAACAATGCTGTTTTAAAAAAGGATTTTGATACTGTTGCAAAGGAAATAACAAAAGGAAAATCCCTTTCACAGCTTCTTGAAAAATATAAACTACTACCTGAAAATAGCATCCAGCTTATAAAAATAGGAGAAGAAACAGGACAGCTGGAAAAGATGCTGGGGCTTATATCCCAGATATACAGAAAACAGACAGACAGATTAATCACAATATTTCTCAGTTATCTGGAGCCAGCTGTTTTGATACTCCTTTCTGTTGTAATCGGTTTCTTTGTATTTGCAACCCTTTTACCAATATTCAGCCTCAGTGTTAAATGATTTTTCCCTTCATGTTAAAATTTTCCTATTCTGAGAAAGGAGGGAAAAATGGGAAATTATCCACTTGTTGTGTTGCCTGTAAGCGATGAAAATCTTGAGAATATAATCCCTATAGCAGTTGATAAAAAGATAGATATGGTTGAGCTTCGGATAGACCAGTTTTCTAATCTGGAGATAGATTACATTCTGGAAAAGGCCAGATTTGTAAAAAAATACGACCTTGGGATAATAGCAACTGTCAGGTCTGAGCAGGAAGGTGGAACAGCAATACCTGATGAAAAAAGGATAAAGATATTTGAGGCAGTTGTTGAATACTCTGACATACTGGATATAGAACTTACATCAACCTCTATAAACCAAAAAGTGATAGAAATAGCAAAAGATGAAGGTAAACTCTCCCTTATTTCTTACCATGATTTTGAGAAAACCCCACCTGAAGAGGAAATTCAGGAAATAATAGATAAAGCAGCTGCTTTATACCCTGATATTATCAAATATGCCTTCAAAGTAAATAGCCACG
This sequence comes from Persephonella sp., assembly GCA_027084095.1. GTDB lineage: Bacteria > Aquificota > Aquificia > Aquificales > Hydrogenothermaceae > Persephonella_A. The sequence continues at coordinate 889 of JALWLQ010000124.1, read as the reverse complement.
AGGATGTAAGCCGTATATTATGTGTAACTGCAAAAAATAGAGATAAAAAGCTTGTTGCTATAGGAATGGGAGAAGAAGGAAAAATAACAAGGGTTGCAGGATTTTTCTTTGGGTCTATACTGACTTATACCTACATAGGCCAGTCATTTGCTCCTGGACAGATTGAGGCCTCTAAGCTTATTGAAGAGCTTAAATTTTATGGATTAAGGAGTTAAAAATGAAACATTTAACACCTGAACAGATTGAAGAGCTAAAGCAGGCACTTTTAGAATGGAGGGAAAAACTCCTGAGTGAAACTCAGGAAAATGTTGGAGAGCCCCTTTCCTATGAAGGTGGAGATGAGATTGATAGAGCCGACGCAGAAGCAGGCAGACTTGTTATGCTGAGAAACCTTGATAGAGATAGAAAAGTTTTAAAAAGAATAGAGATGACCCTTCAAAAAATAGAGTATGGCACTTATGGAATATGCGAGATGTGCGGTGCAGAAATTCCATACGAAAGATTAAAGGCAAGACCAATTGCAAAACTTTGCATAAATTGTAAAGAAGTAGAGGAAGAAAACGAGTAGAGGGCAACGACCATGAAGCTAAAAATAAATGATTTTGATGCCCTTATAGTTGTTGATATGCAAAATGATTTTATGCCAGGAGGAGCTTTGCCTGTTCCAGATGGAGATAAGATTGTTCCTGTTTTAAACCAGTATATACAGCTTTTTGCAGACAGAGGAAATCCTGTTTATTTTACAAGGGACTGGCATCCGGCAGACCATATATCATTTAAAGGACATGGTGGTATATGGCCTCCCCATTGTGTTCAGGATACAGAAGGGGCAAAATTCCATCCAGAACTTAAAATACCACTGGACAACAAATTTATTATCTCAAAAGGA
>JALWLQ010000123.1 GCA_027084095.1 Persephonella sp. | reverse complement strand
AAGGTGGAGAAATTGTTGTATCACTCAAAGATAGGATAATAGGTAGATATGCTGCTGAAGATGTAGTAGACCCATATACAAACGAGGTTATTGTAAATGCAGGTGAAGAAATAGATGAAGAAAAAGCGCAGGCTATAGAGAACGCTGGAATAGAAACAGTTAAGATTAGGTCTGTTCTAACATGTGAACAGAAAAGAGGAGTATGTGCAAAATGTTACGGAAGAGACCTCTCCCAGAGAAAATTAGTAGATATTGGTGAAGCTGTAGGAATTATTGCAGCCCAGTCCATTGGAGAACCAGGAACACAGCTTACAATGAGAACATTCCACATTGGTGGTGCTGCTACAGCCCAAAAAGCACAGACAAAACATGAAGCTTCAGTTGAAGGTATAGTTAAACTTCTTAATGTGAAAACTGTTGTAGACCGTGAAGGAAAAACCCTTGTAATAAACAGAGATGGTGCAATTCAGATTGTTGATGAAGAAGGTAAAATCAAAGAAAGATTTCCAGCACCATACGGTGGTATCCTGAAGGTAAAAGATGGACAAAAGGTTAAACCTGGAGATGTTCTTGTTGAGTGGGACCCATTTGCTATTCCAATTATTGCAGAGAAATCAGGAACACTTGAGCTTAGAGACGTCATACTGGATGTTACAGTAAGAGAGGAAAGGGATAATATAACAGGAAAAACAATTATAGATATCTCCTTTATGAGACCTAAAGATGCTGTCCTCCACACCCCAAGAGCTGTTATCAAAGGAGATGATGGTAAAGAATACACTTATGACCTGCCTGTAAACACAATAATAATGCTCTCAAGAAATGACCTTGAAACAAAATGGGACAGATGTCTTGCATGTTCAGAAGCTGAAGACGCTGATGTTTACCACAACTACTTACAGGTAAAACCAGGATTTAAAGTCCAGGCAGGAGATATCATAGCCAAAATACCAAGAGAAACAGCAAAAGTTAGGGATATTGTTGGAGGTCTTCCAAGGGTAGAAGAACTCCTTGAAGCAAGAGAACCTAAAAACAAAGCTATAGTTTCAGAGATAGACGGAATAGTCAGAATATATGAAGATGCAGACGATATAATCGTTTACAATCCAATAACAGGACAGTCTGAGAAATATGATGTTCCAAAGGATGCACTGGTTCTGGTTAAAAACGGTCAACACGTCCATGAAGGACAGATGCTCACCGATGATGGTTCTATTAAAGCTGAATTTGAAGGTGTAGTAAGACTTAAATCCAAAGGATATAAAGTCATCGTGTTTAACAAAGAAACAGGCCTTCAGAAAGAATACTCAATCGCAAAAGGTAAATATATGATTGTTAAAGATGGTGAAGTTGTTAAAGCTGGAGACCCACTTACAGATGGAACACCTAACCCACATGATATCCTGAGAATTATGGGACCTGAAGAACTTGCCAAATTCCTTGTAAAAGAAGTTCAGATGGTTTACAGAATGCAGGGAGTTGAGATTAGCGATAAACACTTTGAAGTAATAATCAGACAGATACTCAGAAAAGTTAAGATTGTTGACCCAGGAGATTCCAGATTTCTGCTTAATGAAATAGTGGACAAAGTTGACCTTGAAGAAGAAGCAAAAAGAATAGCAGAAGAAGGAGGAAGACCACCTAAAGCTGAACCTGTACTGGTAGGTATTACAAAAGCATCTCTATCTACAAAAAGCTGGATTTCTGCTGCATCCTTCCAGGAAACAACAAGAGTTCTTGCTGATGCTGCAGTTGAAGGAAAAGAAGACCACCTTGAAGGTCTAAAAGAAAACGTTATTATCGGTAATATAGTTCCAGCAGGAACAGGTATTAGACAATACGCAGAAGTTGAGGCAATTATTCCTCAGGAAGAAATAGAAAAACTTTCTGAATAAATTTACTTAGGGGGGAGTTAATCCCCCTTAGTCTTTTACAAAAAATCGTCTTACGGATAAGTATTTGACTTGCAGCCCATATTTTATTATAATGTTAGCTTGTCTTTATATTTTAAAGGAGGTATTAGTGTGCCAACGATAAACCAGCTTGTTAGAAAGGGAAGGAAAAAGGTTAAGAAAAAATCAAAAGCACCTGCACTTGAAGGAAACCCTCAAAAAAGAGGTGTTTGTGTAAGGGTTTATACAACAACCCCAAAAAAACCAAACTCTGCTTTAAGGAAGGTAGCAAGGGTTAGACTTTCAAATGGATATGAAGTAACCTGCTATATTCCAGGAATTGGACATAATCTTCAGGAACACTCAATTGTTCTTGTTAGAGGTGGAAGGGTAAAAGACCTGCCTGGTGTTAGATATAAAATTATCAGAGGAGCTCTTGATGCTGCCGGTGTTAAAGATAGAAGACAATCCCGTTCTAAATATGGAACAAAAAGACCAAAACAATAAAGTAAGAGGTAAGTAGAATGCCAAGGAAAGGACCTGTAAAACCAAGAGAAATAATGCCAGACCCAATTTATAAAGATGTTCTGGTTCACAAATTAATAAATAAAGTAATGAAAGATGGAAAAAAATCAGTTGCAGAAAAAATTGTTTATACAGCAATGAAAATTCTTGAAGAAAAAACAGGAGAAGATGCTTTAACAGCACTTCACAAAGCAATTGAAAATATAAAACCAGTTCTTGAAGTTAGACCAAGAAGAGTTGGTGGTTCTACATATCAGGTTCCAATGGAAGTGCCACCAAGAAGACAGATATCACTTGCTTTAAGATGGCTTGTTGAAGCAGCAAGAAACAGAAGCGGAAAAGGAAACTACACAATGATAGAAAAACTGGCAAATGAACTCTATGACGCTTATAACAACAGAGGTGCAGCTGTTAAGAAGAAAGAAGATACACACAGAATGGCAGAAGCAAATAAAGCTTTTGCACATTACAGATGGTAATCGTTAATCAAATAAAAATTTGAAAATTTAAATCAAAATTAATAAATTTTGAAACTTTAATCAAAAGAATTTGGAGGAAAAAAGAGAATGGCAAGGCAAGTGCCAATTGAAAAATTAAGAAACATAGGTATCGTTGCCCACATTGACGCAGGTAAAACCACAACCACAGAAAGAATTCTGTTCTATACAGGTAAAACATATAAAATTGGTGAGGTGCACGAAGGTGCAGCCACCATGGACTGGATGGAACAGGAGAAAGAAAGAGGTATCACAATCACCTCTGCTACAACAGCTGCGTACTGGAAAGGATATCAGCTGAATATAATTGATACACCAGGTCACGTTGACTTTGGTGTTGAAGTTGTTCGTTCAATGAAAGCTCTTGATGGTATCGTGTTTGTATTCTCATCTGTTGAAGCTGTTCAACCTCAGTCTGAAGCAAACTGGAGATGGGCTGATAAATTCAAGGTGCCAAGAATTGCCTTTGTTAATAAAATGGACAGAGTTGGAGCAGATTTCTTCAAAGTTTATGAAGATATGATTGAAAAATTAGGTGCAAGACCTGTTCCAATCCAGGTTCCAATTGGAAAAGAAGATAACTTTGAAGGTGT
>JALWLQ010000122.1 GCA_027084095.1 Persephonella sp. | reverse complement strand
ACCTGTTCATCCTCAAATGGATTTAGCATTCTTACCTCCTGATAATAATAGTAGTTTTTGTAATAACAATTTTTTCCATAGTTTTTGGAATTTCTATTTTTAAAACTCCATTATTTAGTTCTGCTTTTGCCTGCGATATATCCACAGAACCCTTAAAATTTATTTTTCTTTTAAATCTACCGGAAAATCTTTCCATAAGTAGATAATTGCCTGAATAATCTGGTTTTTTTACACCTGATATTTCTATATATGTATCATATCCATTAATTTCAATGTCTTCAGCCTTTACCCCAGGTAAATCCATCAAAATTATGTATCTATCAACCCTATCAATTATATCAACTGGTGGTTTTTTTATATAAGCAGGCATTTTTAAGACCTCAGGCTTTCTATAATTGAAATTATAGCATTATTTATTAATAAACTTTTCAAACTCAATATTTTTCTTTATCATATCAAGCATTTTTTTGTCTTCTTCAGAAAGATTTGCCTTTTCTAATAACTCTGGTCTTTTTTTATAGGTATTTTCAAGCTGTTTCCATCTCCTCCATTTTGCTATAAGCTGATGATTACCTGACCTTAAAACTTCAGGAACTTCCATTCCTTTATAAACTGCTGGTCTTGTGTAATTAGGATATCCCAGAAGTCCATCTGAAAATGAGTCAACTCTAAGACTATCTTCATCTCCCACAACACCTGGGATAAGCCTTATAACTGCGTCCATTATTACCAGTGCAGCAGGTTCACCACCTGATAAGACAAAATCTCCTATAGAAACCTCTTCATCTACTATAGATTTAACCCTTTCATCAACCCCTTCATATCTGCCGCAAATAATCATTATGTGGTCTTTTTCAGATAATTCCTGTGCAAATTTCTGGTCAAATTTTCTTCCCCAAGGCTCTGTTATCAGAACATAAGGCTTACTTTTTTTGGATATTTCTTCATAAGCTCTGAAAATAGGTTCAGGTTTAAGAAGCATTCCAGGACCACCACCATAGACCACATCATCAACGGTTTTATGTTTATCGGTAGCATAATCCCTGAGATTTATGGTGTCCACCTGCACAATGTTGTTTTTAATTGCCCTTGAAACAATACCCGTATTTTTAAAACCTTCAAAAAACTCAGGAAATATGGTAAGAACAGAAAATCTTTTCATAATTATTTATTTTTAAATTTTTTACCAGTGGTTCCTGATAAGCCGGGTTCTGTTTATGCAGCCATTTATCTAAGCTCCCTACCCGTGGAGGTAAGCCTTTCGGCTTTTCGGGCGGGCAACCCTCAGACCTCCACCTATTTGGGATTGCTCCGGAAGGGGGTTACCGAGCCTGACAGCTCACGCTGTCAGCTGGTGGGCTCTTACCCCACCGTTTCACCTTTACCTGCCCGGATAGACCATTCGGTGTTGCCACCTACTTTTAACGGCCTATCAGGACAGGCAGTCTGTTCTCTGTGGCCCTATCCGCAGGGTTACCCCTGCCTGCCTTTCGGCAGCTTCCTGCCCTGTGGAGCCCGGACTTTCCTCCCTTACGGGCGGCTGCTTCAGGAACCACTGGCACAGATATTATATTACCTATGTCAAATTTTGCAATATAAGTTATAAAATGTAATAATTAAAAAAAATCAAAATTAAGGAGTGGGAAATGTTAAAAGTTTTTTATTCTCTTTTAGTAGGTTTATTTATTTTCTCTGTATCTCTGGCAGCAGAAAAAATAGTTGTTATTGATGTCCAGGAAGTAGTAACCAATTCAAAAACCGGAAAAGCTGCACAGTCAGAAATTGAAAAAGTAGCCAAGAAACTGCAGATGGAAATAGAAAACAAACAAAAAGCTGGAGCTTCCCAGGCTAACATACAGGAATTTATTCAACAAAAACAACAAGAGCTACTAAAGAAAAGACAGGAAGTTGCTCAGCAGTTTATGAAAAGACTTCAGGAAGCAATTAAGGAATATGCCTTGAAAAATGGATACACGCTGGTACTGGATAAAGGTTCTACAATCTATACAAAACCTGAACTGGATAAAACACAGGATTTTATAAAGTTTTTTGATAAAAAATACGGTAAATAATGGATAAACTGATAGCCCTTTTAACAGATTTTGGCCTTAAAGATGGTTTTGTTGGCACTGTTAAAGGGGTTATCAAATCCATTAATCCCAAAGCAGATATTATAGACATATCCCATGAAATATCTTCATTTGATATTCTGGAAGCATCAATAATTCTGAATGCTTCTTATAAATATTTTCCTAAAAAAACAATATTCGTTTGTGTTGTTGACCCTGGAGTAGGAACAGAAAGGAAACCTATCCTTGTGGAAACTGAAAAATATTATTTTATAGCTCCTGATAATGGACTTCTGACATTGCCATTAAAAAATGAAAAGATAAAAAAAATAATTCACTTAACAAATGAAAAATACTTTTTAAGTAGAGATACAGAAACATTTCACGGTAGAGATATTTTTGCACCTGTGGCAGCTTATCTTTCTAAAGGAATACCTGTAGAGGAATTTGGACAGGAAATCAAAAATATAAATCAGATAGATTTTCCATGGCCACAAAAAAGAGACAACCAAATAATAGGTCAAATAATTAAGTTTGATAAATTTGGGAATGCCATCACAAATTTAGAGTATATTCCTGAAAGTTTTAAGGAAATTAGACTTAAAGACTACAAAATCACAAAAATATGCCAAAACTTTCAAGAAGGAGAAAAAAATAAACCAAACTTAATAAAAGGAAGTTTTGGTTTTTATGAAATATTTCTTCCAGAAGGTAATGCAAAGGAAATACTAAAACTAAACAAAGGAGATACTATAGAAATATTTGTATAAGTCTATACAAACAGGCTATTTTAAAGAGTTTGATTTTTCAAGTCTATTTATCATAAGAGTGCCGCAACCACCTATTTTCCTTGTTCTGTATTTATTTGATAAAGTCACCCTTATACCTTTGTTTTTCAGGAATAGAAAAGCTTTTTCATACTCTTCATCAGAGGTGGTTTTATATGGAATACCTTCTATCTCATTGTATTTAAGCAGGGATATTCCTATACCTAACTCTTTTGCTATCTGGGATAGTTTTTCCAATTCTTCTACAGAATTGTTTACTCCACTAATTAATAAATATGCTATGTTATACATTTTTCTTTTTCTATTTGATAGTTTTGACATATGTTCTTTTAAAACAGGAATTATTTTTTCCAATGGTTCTCCATAAGGAATTATCTGTTTTCTTTTCTGGGTATCAACGCTATGAAAGGATATATTTACTCCATTATGGGGAAGTTCAAGTAGTTCTTTAAGATGCTTAACAGGAAAGCCAGTAGTATAAAAAGAGCATTTAAGTCCTTTTTCTTTAAAATACCAGAATGCCTTTTTGACATTTTCCCAGTTAAGAAGGGGTTCTCCAATACCTGCAAAGGCAATATTTTTAATATAAAGTCCATCTTCTACTGCCAGTTCATACTGCAAAATTATTTCATCTGCAGATAGATTTCTGATTAATCCATTCATCCCGGAAGCACAGAAGGAGCATCTGACTGGACAACCAAGCTGGGAGGATACACATAAGGTATCCCCTCTATAATAAACAGCTTCCACTGTAAACTGGTCGTCAGTCTTTACTTCCAGTAATTTATTAAGCTGGTCTTCTATTACAGTTTCTACCTTCATGGCAGGTATAATATA
>JALWLQ010000121.1 GCA_027084095.1 Persephonella sp. | reverse complement strand
CGTCATCTGTATAGATAATCTCTTCTTTTTTAGCTATTGAGAACACACGGAGATTTTCCAGTCCCAGAGCGTCTTTTACAATTAATCCTTGTTTAAGCTGTCCCTTTCCTCCATCAATAAGCACAAGAGGAAGTTGTTCAAATTCTTTGTATTTTCTAAATCTTCTGTATAAAACTTCCCTTAAAGATGCGTAATCATCAACACCTTTGACGGTTTTTACTTTAAATCTTCTATATTCTTTTTTGTTCATCTCTCCATTTTCCCAGACAACACAGGAGCCGACTGTAAACTCTCCTTGCAGAGTTGAAATATCAAATCCTTCAATCCTTTCAGGCAGATGGAAGCCAAAAACTTCAGCAAATTTTTTCTTAATATCTGTTAAATCAATAAATGAGAAATTTCTTTCTATGAAGTTTATTATCTGCTCAGGGATTTGATACTCAATCTGGACTTGCTTGCCTTTTTTGTTAGATAGCCATTTTTGTATGTTCTCTTTTTCTGATAATGGTTGGTTTGAGATTATTATCTCAGGAATAAAGTTTCCCCGTGAGTAATAGCCTGTTATAACTGCATCATAAAAGCTGTCTTCTAAACCTTGTCGTGTGATGTCTATAAAATTTTTTCCTACTATTCTGTGCCCTCTGATTATCACCAGTAAAACTTTATTTCCAGCAAAATAAAAAAGGTCTGCCTCTTCAAATGGTAGTCCCAGAACTTCCTGTTTTTGCACCAGATTTTCCATTGCTGTTATCTGGTCTCTGACTATCGCAGCTTTTTCAAACATCATCTTGGATATGTATTCCTCAATCCTGTCATAAAGCTGGTAGATAACTTTTTTCACATTTCCAGATAGAAATGCTTTTGCAGCTTTTACATCAAAGTTGTAATCCTTTTTTGAGATTTTATTTACACAGGGAGCAGAACAAAGCCCAAGATGATAATCAAAACAGACAATATTCCTTTTTGGTAAAGGGTCACAGGTTCTAAGTTTAAATAGTTTATGAATTAAATCCTTCATAGCCCGTGCAGTTCTGGCAGGTAAAAAGGGTCCAAAATATTCACCTTTTATCTCTCCATATTTTCTGCTGATTAACACCGTCGGATATTCGTCATCAGTAATAACCAGCATAGGATAACCGGAGCCGGATTTCAGACGGACATTATATTTAGGCTTGTATTGTTTTATAAGCTCATTTTCAAGGACAAATGCCTCATAATCTGATTTTGTGATAATCCATTCTATTCTTGAGCTTTCTTCAAAAATCCTTCTTTCTTTCGGGTCTAATTTTAAATTCTGCCAGTGTCCTTTTAGACGGGATTTAAGATTTTTTGCCTTGCCTATATAGATATGCTTACCGGAGTTATCTTTAAACAGATAAACCCCCGGTTCTTCGGGGGCTTTGTTTATATATTTCTTTAGTATTTGAAAGTTATTAGAGGGCACAGCATCCTTCATCTTCTGCAAAGGATATCAGGTTCATTATTTCTTCAAAAGAAGGAACTTTATCGCTTACATATTGAACCACACCATACTGGTCAATCAGGATGAATAAATCCTTGTTTTCATCAAGTCCAAAATGTTTTGCAAAATCCTTTGTTGTTATCTGGACATAATCAATCAGTTTTACATTTGCCCTTTCAAATTCGTCTTCATACTGTTCAAGCTGGTCATCCTCAGCTTTATATATAACAATATGATATTTTTGTTTCAGGTCATAAAGATTTTTCCCTTTTATTCCGTCTAAAAACTCAAAGTAAGGAGCCTGACTGCCAATTTTTGTTATCATAATACCTCCCTTTGCATAATTTGCCAAAGTTTATAATATATATGGGTTTTTAAACAATATCAAATTTAAGGAGAAACAAATTTGAAACAGACACAAAAGGCTATTAGAGAAGATATCAGAAATATTGCGATTATTGCCCATGTTGACCATGGGAAGACTACCCTTGTTGATGCCCTTTTAAAACAAAGCGGAACATTTAGAGAAAATGAAGAAGTTGAAGAAAGAATAATGGATAACATTGATTTGGAAAGGGAAAGAGGTATCACAATAATGGCCAAAAACACGGCTATTTATTATAAAGGTATAAAAATAAATATTGTTGATACACCGGGACACGCTGATTTTGGCGGAGAAGTTGAAAGAACACTAAAGATGGTTGATGGTGTTATTCTCCTTGTTGATGCAGCAGAAGGTCCAATGCCCCAGACAAGATTTGTTCTGCAAAAAGCCCTTGAGGCAGGGTTAACACCTCTTGTTGTTATAAACAAGATTGACAGACCCGATAGCCGTATAAATCAGGTTATTGATGAGATATACGACTTATTTATAGATTTAGATGCTACAGAAGAGCAGCTGGATTTCCCAATTATTTATGCAATAGGTAAGGATGGCATTGCCAAAAAAGAGCTTGATGATGAGAGTAAAGACTTAAGACCTTTATTTGAGGAAATAATAAACTATATGCCACCTCCAGAATACAACCCTGAGAAAAAATTCCAGTTTTTAATTACATCCCTTGATTATGACAATTATGTTGGCAGACTGGCAATAGGTAGGGTTTTTAATGGCAGTGTAAAGGTCAACCAGCAAGTTTCTGTGGTAAAACCTGATGGCAGAATAGTAAAGGGAATAGTCCGTAATATATATACCTATGAAGGTTTAAAAAGGATAGAAACCAAAGAAGCAAAAGCCGGAGATATTATTGCAATAGCTGGTCTTGATGATATCCAGATAGGAGATACAATAGCCGATGCAGAAAATCCAGAAGCACTTCCACCTATCACAGTAGAAGAGCCAACAATATCTATGATTTTTTCTGTGAATGACTCTCCATTTGCAGGTAGAAGCGGTAAGTTTTTAACCTCAAGACATTTAAGGGAAAGGTTATACAAAGAAACACTTACAAATGTTGCCCTTAGAGTTGAAGATACAGACAATCCAGAAGCATTTCTGGTAAAAGGTAGAGGGGAGCTTCAGCTGGCAATCCTTGCAGAAATGATGCGCAGAGAAGGATATGAGTTTCAGGTATCAAAACCGGAAGTAATCATAAAAGAGGAAAATGGGGTTAAACTTGAGCCTGTGGAAAGGGTTTTGATTGATATACCGGAAGAATTTATAGGCACTGTTACTGAAAAACTTGGTTCAAGAAAAGGGAAAATGATAAATATGATAAATCACGGCAGTGGTAGAGTAAGGCTGGAGTTTCTTATCCCTTCAAGAGGATTAATCGGTTACAGGTCAGAGTTCAAAACAGATACCAAAGGAGAAGGAATAATAAACACAATATTTGACAGCTGGCAGCCATGGTCTGGAGATATAAGAATAAGACAAAACGGTGCCCTTGTTGCGGATAGAAAAGGAGTAGCAACCCCGTATGCAATATATTCTTTGCAGGATAGAGGAATATTCTTTATTCCTCCGGGAACAGAAGTTTATGAAGGGATGGTGATAGGAGAGCATAACAGGGATAATGACCTTTGGGTAAATATCACAAGGGAGAAAAAACTTACAAACGTCCGTGCAGCTGCCAATGATGAGAACATAAAGGTTACTCCCCATAAAGTAATGGATTTTGAAAGGGCTATGGAATGGATTAATGAAGATGAGCTAATTGAAGTTACACCGGATGCAATAAGAATTAGAAAAAAACAACTAAAGAAACCATAATGGATGAATTAGTTCAGTTATTAATACCACCAATTTTAGG
>JALWLQ010000120.1 GCA_027084095.1 Persephonella sp. | reverse complement strand
TTGAAAATCCTAAAACAAATCTAATGTCACGTTTTTAAAATGCGGTATTTTCGGGACACTTGTCATATTATTGATTTATTTTTATATTAAGCAAATAGAGATAAAGTTAAAGAATTTATCGGGACACAAATGAATGAAGAATTAATTTTAGAAAGAAAAAAGCTATTAGACAAATTAGGCGGAATTCCAGAGCCTGTAATAGAAAACAAAGAATGGCTTTATTTACTTGAGGAAGAAACGAGAAATTCAATCCTTATAGAGGGATACTTTATAGACCAGGAAGAATTAGAACAGGTTTTAGCAGGGAATAAACCTGTTTCCAAATCTCAAGAAGAAGCAATTAAGTATTTTAAAACAGCAAAATTTATATACGGTCTTGCCTATGAAAACTATAAATCAGATGAGTTTTTATTTGGTATTCCATTAATTAGACAAATAAATAAAGAACTTGGTTTTGATGGAGAGTTTAGAAAAGAAAAAATCAAAATAGCAGGAACAAAGTTTGAACCCCCAGAAAATTATATAGAAGAATGGGTAAGAGTTTATATTGATTACGTTTATAGCTTAAATAATGACTTTTTTAATAATCTGTCTGTGTCACACGCATTTTTTGAAGAAATCCATCCATTTAAAGACGGAAATGGTAGGACTGGGAGAATACTCTTAAACTACATATTGATTAGCAACGGATATCCATTAGTTATAATAAAGGGCACAGATAAAAGTAAGCAGATTTATTACAAAGGATTAGAGGAAATTGATAACCAGTTATCTAATTTGTTTACAGAATACAAAAATATACCCCCAGATAAACATAAAGTTTTAGAAAGGCTAAAAGAAGCTAAATCAAATATATTAAAAAAGCTAATACTTGAAGCGCTAAGAGAAAGTTTAGACAGATTAATAATTGCAAAATATAAAGAAAAAGGAGAAAAATTAGAACTTGTAGGCAAATTACTAAAAGATTTAGGATATTCCCCAGAAAGCACAAGGCAACTAATAAAACGAGGCAAAATCATAGCAGTAAAAATAAAAAAGACCTGGTATTCCACAAAAAATTTGGTTAAAAGGTTTTTAAAATAGACTAAAGCAGAGGGTATTAGTATGAAACTAAAAAGCAAAAAAGTAAGAAAAAATATAACTATCTCTAAGGAAGCAGAAAGAAAACTAAAAGAACTGGCAAAAATAGAAAATAAATCCCAGAGCCAGCTTATAGAAGAGCTTATAGAGGAAGTTTACAAAGAAATAGAAAAAAAGAAAAAATTAGAAGCCTTAAAAAGGATTGTTGAAAACAGGAAATACTTCAAAGGAATAGACCCAAATATAACTATACAAAAAATAAAGGAGCAGATGGGAAGTGAATTATAAAAAGGTATTTGTAGATACCAACGTAATTTTAGACCTGTTCTTATATGATAGGCCATATAGTGAATATTCAAAAAAATCCTTCTTTTATTTACAGAAAAATGATGTAGAGCTATTAACCAGTTGTGATTTAATAACTACCGTTTACTATGTATTAAAAAAGTATAATAAACAAAAAGCTTTAGAAAACCTTTCATACACTCTGAAATTAATGTATTTAATCCCATTTTCAAACTATGAAACCCAAAAGGCAATAGAATTGATGCAAAAATGAAGACTTGGAAGATACTATGCAATATGTCTTAGCACTGGAAAATGAATGCGATTTAATTTTGTCAAATGATGATAACTTTCATTTACCTGAAATCAAAAAAGTCACCACTAAAGACTTTGTTAAAAAACTTATTTAACCCCCTGAAGATGTAAATAATCATAAAAAGGTTTAAAATATATATTCATATTTTTATAACAACTTAAGAAACTCAGGAGGAAACATAAATGGGAATGACACTAACTGAAAAAATCCTCGCAGAACATGCAGGAAGAGATTATGTAGAACCAGGAGAACTGGTTACAGTTAAAGTTGACCTTGCAATAGCCAATGATATCACAGCACCACTTGCAATAAGACAGCTTGAAAAATATGGAATAGATAAGGTTCACGACCCAGATAAAATAGCCCTTGTTATGGACCACTTCTTCCCACCTAAAGATATTCTTTCAGCTCAGCAGATAAAAATCTCCAGAGATTTTGCTAAAAAAATGGGAATAAAAAACTATTTTGAAGGGCAGGACTCTGGAGTTATGCACACAATCCTTCCAGAAAAAGGATTTATTGCCCCTGGAGATTTAGTAATGGGAGCTGACTCTCATACCTGCACATACGGAGCTCTTGGAGCATTTTCTACAGGTGTAGGCTCAACAGATATTGCATATATTTTTGCAACAGGTGAAACATGGCTTAAAGTTCCTGAAACTATGAAATTCACATTCTACGGAAAAAGACAAAAATGGGTGGGTGGAAAGGATTTTGTCCTTACAGTAATTGGAAAAATCGGTGTTGATGGTGCTCTATACAGGGCTATGGAATATCATGGAGAAGCTATAAAAGACCTGCCTGTAGAAGAAAGACTTACAATAACAAATATGGCAATTGAAGCAGGTGGAAAAAATGCAATAATGGAAGCTGATGAAAAAGTTTTAGAATGGCTGAAAGACAAAACCAAAAAACCACTTAGAATGATAAAAGCCGACCCTGATGCAAAATACTGCTGTGAGTATGAATTTGATGCCTCTAAAATAGAACCTGTGGTTGCAGCTCCAAACCTTCCATCAAATGTAAAACCTGTTTCAGAAGTTGCAGGAAAACCAATTAATCAGGTTTTCATCGGTTCTTGCACAAACGGAAGAATAACAGACCTGAGAATTGCTGCACAGATACTTAAAGGAAGAAAAGTTCATCCAGATGTTAGATGTATCGTAATTCCTGCATCAGATAGAACATACAAACAGGCATTACACGAAGGGCTCCTTGAAATTCTTGCAGATGCAGGATGTCTGATAAGCACTTCTACCTGTGGTCCTTGTCTTGGAGGACATATGGGTATTCTTGCTGAAGGAGAGGTTTGCGTATCAACATCCAACAGAAACTTTACAGGAAGAATGGGACATCCAAACAGTGAAGTATATCTGGCAGGTCCAGCAGTAGCTGCAGCATCAGCAGTATTAGGAAGAATTGCACATCCTGAGGAAGTTGTAGGAACAAAAGCAGAAGTAAATGTTTAATATAAATCCTGGAGGGTAACAAAATGATAGGCTTGTGGGATGCTTTAATCAGAGTTCTAATTGGTGCAATACTTGTATGGCTTGGCATAGAAAAAGGTGGCGTCTGGATTATAGGAGAGGTTGTAGGACTTGTTCTTATGTTTACAGCAATAATTGGTTTTTGCCCACTTTATAAACTTACCGGCGTATCATCAAGATGTGATAACTGTCAGGAAGCAGCTGAAACATGAACAAACGGGTTTTAGCCCTTGATGTTGGAAATAAAAGAATAGGGGTTGCTTACAGCGACCCCTTTGGTATATCTGCAAATCCTCTTCCTATTATTCAAAATGATGAAAAAGTATTTGAAAAGATTAAAGAATTAGTCAAAGAGTATGACATCGGAACAATAGTTATTGGCCTGCCTTTAACACTAAAAGGGGAAGAAGGGGAACAGGCACAAAAAACAAAAGAATTTGCAGAAAAACTAAAACAGGAAATCCCTGACATTCCCATAAAATTCGTTGATGAAAGATTTACAACAACACTGGCTGAAAGACAGCTCAGAGAAACCACCAAAAAATCCAAAAGGAA
>JALWLQ010000119.1 GCA_027084095.1 Persephonella sp. | reverse complement strand
TTTTAGAACCTATCAGAGAAAAAAGAAAAGAAATTGAAAAGGATTATGAAAAATATGAAAAATTCTTCATTGAAGGCACCTTAAGATGCAGAGAAATAGCAGAAAGCAATATGAAAGAAGTTAGAAAAGCTATGAAACTTTATGAGATTTAGGATTTGCCTGACAAAGAAATTGGAAAATACATAAATTATTTGAGTATAAAGAACAATGTTAGCTGAGAGATACTTGCCCCATTATACTTACGAAGATTATAAAAACTGGGAAGGCAGGTAGGAATTAATAGAGGGAATTCCTTTTGCTATGTATCAGGCGTATCCTGTTAATAATCAGCTTTTAAGTAATCATATTGCCTGGCAGCTGGAAGAACTTTTAAAAAGTTGCGAGGAATGTAAAGCTCTTTTGCCTGTTGACTGGAAAATTAGCGAGGATACTGTCGTTCAACCTGATAATCTGGTAATTTGTTATCCTATTGATGATAAGCCATATATAACAAAAGCCCCATCTATGATTTTTGAAGTTATTTCAAAATCAACACAGGAAAAGGATGAAAAACTGAAATTTGAGATTTATCAGAGGGAAGGGGTTAAATACTACATTCTGGTATATCCTGACGAAAAACTTGCAAAGGCTTATGAACTTATTGGTGGAAGATACATAAAACTAATAGATGCAACAGACGAAGTTGTGAAATTAGACCTGAAAAATTGCTCAATTGATTTTGATTTTTCAAAAATATGGCAATAAAAGGGGCGTAAAGCCCCTTTATCTTATAAACCTTTTTTAGCCATATAAAGAACCAGGTCTTTCAGCCTGTTTGAGTATCCCCATTCATTATCATACCAGGATGAAACATGAACAAAATTACCTTCTATAACCTTTGTTGAAAGTGCATCAAATATTGAAGAATGTGGATTTCCTACTATATCCTGAGAAACAAGAGGGTCTTCTGAGTATTCAAGAATTCCTTTCATAGAACCTTCTGCATATTCTTTAACTTTTGCATTTATCTCTTCTTCAGTAGTTGCTTTTTCAACAACAACTGTAAGGTCTACCAGTGAACCATCTGCTACAGGAACCCTTCTTGCTGTTCCATCTAATTTTCCTTTAAGTTCAGGGAGAACCTCTCCAACTGCTTTTGCAGCACCTGTTGTGGTTGGAATAATATTTATAGCTGCTGCCCTTGCTCTTCTAAGGTCTTTATGTGGCAGGTCAAGAATTCTCTGGTCGTTTGTGTATGCATGAACTGTAACCATGTATCCTTTGACTATTCCAAATTCCTGATGGAGTATTTTTGCAACTGGAGCAAGGCAGTTTGTTGTGCAGGATGCATTTGAGATGATATTGTGTTTTTCAGGGTCGTATTGTTCTTCATTAACCCCTAAAACAACTGTTAAATCTGGATTTTTTCCTGGAGCTGAGATTATTACTTTTTTAGCTCCTGCTTGAAGATGTTTTCCTGCACCTTCTCTATCCCTGAAAACCCCTGTTGACTCAATAACAATATCAACTCCCAGTTCTTTCCATGGAAGCTGGGCAGGGTCTTTTATTGCTGTAACTTCAATCTCTTTGCCATCAACAACAATAGAATTTCCTTTAGCTTCTACAGGCTTTGAAAATCTACCGTGAACAGAATCGTATTTAAGAAGGTGTGCAAGGGTATTTGCATCAGTAAGGTCATTGATACCTACAATCTCAATTTCAGGATTATCAGCACAGGCTCTAAAGAAATTTCTTCCAATTCTACCAAATCCGTTAATTGCAACTTTAATTGCCATTTACTTCCTCCATTTTTTTATTGTTTTTACCTAAAAATTTTAACATTTTCTAAGGATTGCTCTACACAGGAATTAATTTAATCTTCTTTAAAAAAGAAGTGAAGCCTGAATTTTTCTAAATATTTTTTAGAATTTCAATAATTTCTTCCATTTTCATTCCACGGGAGCCTTTTATAAGCACTACAGGATTTTTGTCTTTCTGTTTTAAAATTTCCTCTGCTATTTTTGTTTTATCTTCAAAATAAAATGCAGGTATATACTTTTTTGCTTTCTCATAAGCCCATTTCATCTCCTCCCCATAAAAAATTGCAAGATTTATATTTTTCTGAGCTATATACTTTCCTATTTCTGAATGTAGTTTTTTTGTTTCTTTCCCAAGTTCCAGCATATCCCCTAAGACAACAATCTTAAATCCTTGCAGGCTGGATATTGTATCAATTGCATTTTTTACAGATAAAGGATTTGCATTGTAAGTATCATCAATAATTTGAATGTTTTTGATTTTTGTTAACCTTCCCCTTCCTTCAGGCATCTGAAACTCAGACAATACTTTTAGACCTTTTTCAATGTCTATTTTTAGATATTTTAAAACAGCTGCACCAATTGCAGTATTATAAATAACAGCTTTGTTAATTGCAGGAATTTTTATTTTGAAAAGTTTGCTATCTATTTTTAGAATTCCTTCTGTTCCTTCAAAATCTATTTTTACATCCTTAATCTGAATATCTGCATTATCTTCAAAACCAAAGGTTATTTTATTATCCAGTTGGTAATGCTTTAGCAGGGAGTAAGGCAAAATTGCAATTTCTCCCCCTTCAAATATCTCACCTTTTCCTTTTATAACCTCCTCCAGAGAGCCAAAAACCTCAGTATGTCCGTGGCCTATGGCTGTTAGTATTCTGATTTCTGGCTGGGAAATATCAACTAATTTTTTTATATCACCTTTTTTCCTTGCTCCAAACTCAAAAATTCCAACCTCAGAATTTTCAGGTATATTGGCAAGTGTAAGAGGAACGCCTATCTCATTGTTATAGTTTCCAGGTGTGCTATAGGTATTGAAAAACTGAGACAATAAAAATCTCAAAATCTCTTTAGTAGTTGTTTTCCCGCTGGTTCCTGTTATGCCTATGGCTTTTTTTAGCTTTTTTCTTTTATGTATGCCTACTTTTGTAAGGGCTTTTAGAGTGTCATCTACCAGTATTCCACCATCTATATTTTTATCTATCTGGGTAAAATACCCTGATGCACCTTTTTTAATAGCATCTTCAATAAACTGGTGTCCATCAAATCTTTCACCTTTAATAGGAACAAAAAACATATTCTGGCTTATTTTTCTGCTATCTATGCAGAATTTGCTTACTTTTCCTTCCGATTTTCCTATTAACTTTCCGTTTACAATTTTTGCAATTTCTTTTATTTCCATATCACACAAATTATAAATTGATTTTCACAGGCAGTGAAATAATATAAAATATCTGAAAAAAATTTGAAGGTTGGAAAAATGGATTTTGATATAACAAGACTTATTTTTATGGTTCCAGCTTTACTGTTCGCAGTTATAATACATGAGCTTGGACATGGAATTATAGCTTATAGACTTGGAGACCCTACTCCTAAGGTTTCCGGTAGATTAACATTTAATCCAATTCCACATATAGACCCCTTAGGTTCTATAATACTACCAGCTCTTCTAATGCTGATGAAAGCCCCTTTTATATTCGGATGGGCAAAACCTGTTCCTATAAATCCTATGAATTTTAAAAAATTAGGATACCGTAAAGGAATGGCAGTTACTGCTTTTGCAGGCCCCGGAATAAATTTTGTAGCTGCTGTCTTTTTTGGGGTAATTTATCAGTTTTTATCCTCTCAATCTGTTCTGGTAGGAATAGTCTCCACTTTTGGAGAAGGATTTTTCAGGTCTATTGTTTATCCTATACTGATATTCCTTCAATACTCTGTGAGCATTAATGTAATTCTTGCTATTTTTAATCTTATACCTATTCCCCCACTGGACGGGGGTAGAATTCTTATGAGCTTACTTCCTCCACATTTGGAACACAAATTAGAACCATTAGAACAATGGGGATTTTTTATAGTAATAATTTTACTTGCTGTAGGGGCTCTTAATTTTCTGATAATACCCCCGTATATGTTCTTTACTTCTATTTTGCTTGGAAGTTGATTTAGGTCATTGGTTGGAGTTTTATAATGGTTTATAATGGCTATACTAATTGAGATTGAATATAAATTAAAATTAGGAAGGCAGGTGGAAAATGAAGTTATCACAGATGAAAGAAGGAAAAAAATGCAGAATAAAGGAGCTTAAATTTCCACCTGAGATGAAAAAGAAACTGCTTGAGCTTGGACTTTTTCCCGGGCAGATTGTGGAGGTTATTCAGGATGCACCTTTTGGAGGACCCGTAAAAATAAAAGTAAAGGATTATTGCTTAGCCCTCAGGAAGAATGAAGCTGAACTAATAGAAGTAGAGGACTGTAATGGAGAATAAAGTTATAAAAGTTGCAGTTGCAGGTAATCCAAACACAGGAAAAACTACACTGATTAATGCAATAGCAGGAACAAATCTGCATGTTGGAAACTGGCCGGGGGTAACAATAGAAAAAAAGGAGGCAGAATTTGAGTATAAAGGTTATAAAATTCATCTAATAGACCTTCCTGGGACATACAGTCTGAGTAATGATACTGCTGAGGAAAAAGTTGCTGTAGAGTTTTTAATAAAAGAAAGACCTGATGTCGTTATAGATGTTGTTGATGCAACAAATCTTGAAAGAAACCTTTATCTAACAATTCAGTTGCTTGAGCTGGAGCTTCCTCTGGTAATCGCCCTTAACATGTGGGATGAGGCAATTTCAAAGGGTATAGAGATTGATTATAAAAAGTTAGAAAGCCTTTTATGTTCCAGGGCTATTCCAACTATTGCAGCTAAAGGTGAGGGTGTTCAGGAGATATTAGATGCAGTTATCCAGACTTATGAGAGCAAATCAAAACCAAAATGTGTTCTTCATTTTGAAGACCAGCTTGAAGAAGAGCTGAAGAAAATAGTAAAAGTAATTGAGGAAAAACAACCTGTTCTATTTGACCTGTATCCTAAGCGATTTCTTGTTCTTTCTTTAATTGAAGGGAATACCTCATTTATAGAAATGAGCATAAATGAAGAGGTTCTAAAAGCTATAGAAAAATTTAAGAATGAAATAAAAAAACTGTATCACAAAGATGCAACAACAATAATAGTAGAAGAAAGATATTCAATAATCATAAGTATTTATGAGCAATGTGTTAAAAAACATCCTGTTAAAGAGGTAGATATAACACTTATCTTAGATAAGATATTTCTTCACAAAGTATTCGGACTGCCTATTTTCTTTGTTTTAATGTGGCTTTTATTTGAGTTTACTTTTGAACTTTCCTCTCCTTATGTGGACTGGCTGGATAATACGTTAGGCTCATTTGTTGCACCTCTTGTAGCAGAGATACTTAATTCTGCAGGTGCTTCTCCATGGTTCAGGTCTTTTGTCACCGATGGGATAATAGGTGGTGTGGGTTTTGTGCTTGTTTTTGTGCCTGTTTTGTTTTTCCTGTATATGTTTATGGCATTTCTGGAAGGTAGCGGTTATATGGCAAGAGCTGCCTTTCTTATGGATAGATTTATGTCAGTTCTTGGTCTTAGTGGAAAATCATTTATTCCTATGATAATAGGTTTTGGATGTAATGTTCCTGCTGTTTATGCAACAAGAACCCTTGAAAATCCAAAAGAAAAAATTCTCACAGTTTTGATGATACCTTTTATGTCCTGTGGTGCCCGTCTGACTGTTTATGCATTTTTTATAACTATATTTTTTACCCATCATAGAGCTTTTGTCCTTATGTTTTTGTATCTTCTTGGTGTGTTGGTGGCAGTAATTGTGGCTTTAATATATAACAGATTTGTTTTTAAATCTACGTCTTATCCTTTTATTCTGGAACTTCCACCATACAGACTTCCAACATTAAGGTATCTGATTAAAAACTCATGGATAAAAACAAAGGCTTTCCTATACGAAGCAGGAACTTTCATACTGGCCACATCTATTGTTATATGGTTTTTGCTCCATTTTCCTATCGGAGTTAAAGACACTGAGAATTCATTATTTGGTAAGATTAGTAAAACTGTAGCCCCTGTATTTGAGCCTCTTGGTTTTGGGACATGGCAGGCTGCTGGTGCTTTAATGTCTGGTTTCGTAGCAAAGGAAGTTGTTATATCAACAATGGGGAATATATACGCTGAAGAGGCTTTTCAGGAAGAAAAAATTGAAAAGATAGATATTAAAGAAAAACTTATGGAGGCAGGAAAAGGCTTCATAGATGCAAATATTGAAGCAGCCAAGAAGATTGTTTCCCTATTTGGTCTGATTTCTATAGAAGAAGAGGAAGAAACAACGGACACTTCTTTGATAGAAGCTGTTAGAAATGCATTTACTCCACTTACTGCATTTTCATTTCTGGTATTTTTACTTCTTTATACGCCCTGTATGGCCACAGTTTTTGCTATAAAACAGGAATTAAATAGCTGGAAATGGGCAGGAATTTCTATACTAACAAATCTAACATCTGCATGGATAGTAACATTTATTATTTATAATATTGGTAAACTTGTTATTAGCTAAATAACCTAAAAAGTTCTTCTGGTGTTTTTACAACAAAATCGGGATTATGGGAGAGGGCTATATCTTTTTTCCCAAATCCATACAGAACAAGAGCTGTTTTTGTTCCTGCCTGTTTCCCTGAGATAATATCTGTTTCACTATCTCCTATCATTATTGATTTTTCTGGGGATGAACCAAGGATAGATATTGCATATAAAACAGGTTCTGGTTGGGGTTTTTTATACTCTGTGGTATCTCCACCTATTACAATGTCTATCAGGCTCATAACACCAAGTTTTTCTAAAATCTGTCTGGATATATCTTCATACTTGTTGGTTACAACAGCTATTTTTTTATTTTCTTCTTTTAGTTTTCTCAGTAATTCTTCGGTATATGGATATAGCGTAGTGTATTCAGCAGGATTTGCAAAATAGTATTCTCTAAATATCTTTACTGCTTTATCTAAAAGGTCTTCGTCCTGTGTGGATAAAACTCCCTGTAGAAGCTTTTTACCACCGTACCCCACATGTTTTATGATTTCTTTTTCAGGGAGGGGAGTTAATCCTAATTTTTCTAATGTGTAATTGACAGCTACAGATATATCCTTTGATGAGTTTATAAGGGTGCCATCTAAGTCAAAGAGATATGTATCTATTGTAGTTTGAATTCCTGATATTTCTGTTTTACTTTGTCTATCCATCTTTCTTCTTTTTTCCTTTTAGGGGCGTTTTCATCAATTATTACATATATTTCTTCATCTTTTTTCATAAGTCCAAGGTCTTCTCTGGCTTTTTTCTCAATAAAAAATCTGTCTGATTTTAGAAAGTCTATAGTATCCTGAAGTATTTTATTTTCAAGCTGTAGCTGACTTACTTCCTGTTCCAGACTATTTTTTGTTCTTTCTTTCTGGATAAGTTTAAAGATATTTCTGTCTCCTAAAAATAAAACATAGGAAAAATATATAAATAAACCAAGTGTGATAAGGAGGAGGACATAGTCCACCCCCGGTTTAAATTTACTTAAGGAATTTTGCGTAAACCTCTTTTCCTTTAAATATTGCATTATCTCCTAATTCTTCCTCTATTCTTATTAGCTGGTTATATTTTGCTATTCTATCGGTTCTTGATGCAGAACCTGTTTTAATCTGGCCTGCATTAACAGCAACAGCAAGGTCAGCAATAAATGTGTCTTCTGTTTCACCTGACCTGTGGGATATAACATTTGTATAACTTGCTGTTTTTGCCAGTTCTATAGCATCTAATGTTTCGGTTAAAGAGCCTATCTGGTTTAATTTTACCAGCACTGAGTTTGCCAGGCCTTCTTCTATTCCTTTTTTAATAAGCTTTGGATTGGTTGTAAAAAGGTCGTCCCCTACAAGCTGTATTTTGTTTCCCAGAGCCTGTGTAAGCTTTTTCCAGCCTTCTATATCATCTTCAGCCATACCATCTTCCAGAGATATAAGGGGGTATGTTCCTGCAATTTCCTCATAGATGGCTATCATATCATCGGCAGTTAATTCTTCCCCTTCAAATCTATAAACCTTTTTCTCTTTATCATAGAATTCTGTTGAGGCTGCATCTATAGCCAGTAAGACATCTTCCCCTGGCTCGTATCCTGCCTTTTTAATAGCTTCCATAAGAATATCCAGAGCTTCTTTGGTAGAGTTTAGATTGGGAGCGAAACCACCTTCGTCTCCAACATTGGTTGAATGTCCTTTTTCTTTTAGAACTTTTTTAAGGGTATGGAAGATTTCCACTCCACATCTCAGGGCTTCTTTAAACCTTGGATTATCAGGGTCTTTTCCTCCAAAAACAGGAACTATCATAAATTCCTGAAAATCAAGGTTATTATCTGCATGAACCCCACCGTTTATAACATTCATAAGAGGAACAGGCAGAACTTTTGCGTTTGTTCCTCCTATATATCTGTAAAGTGGGATTTCAAGTTCTGCAGCAGCTGCCCTTGCAACAGCAAGACTAACTGCCAGAATTGCATTGGCACCTAATTTTGATTTGTTTTCTGTGCCATCAAGTTCAAGCATTATTCTATCTATCTCAACCTGATTTAAGGCATCTTCACCTATTAATGCATCTGCTATTGTTTCATTTATATTTTCTACAGCTTTTAAAACACCTTTTCCTAAAAATCTGTTTTTATCTCCATCTCTAAGCTCAACGGCTTCTGTTTCACCTGTTGAAGCCCCACTTGGAACCATAGCCCTTCCTACAACACCACTTTCCAGAATTACTTCAGCTTCTACTGTAGGATTTCCTCTACTGTCTAAAACTTCTCTTCCGTGAATATCAACAATTATGGACATTTATTTAACCTCCTTAATGTTTATAGTCTATGGTATGCAGCAATTGCCGCTGCTATAACGGTGGCAAGGTCTTCTGGGTCGCCTTCTTCAGGTTTTAGTTTAAATTTAGGCAGTTTTTTATCTATATATCCTGTATCAAATTTGCCTGCCATAAAGTCTTTATCCCTTACAATTTGTCTGAGTAGGGGCAGATTTGTTGGAACTCCTCTTACCTGAAATTCATCCAATGCCCTTTTTGCTCTATTTACAGTTTGTTCCCATGTAAGAGCCCAGACTGTGAGCTTGGCAATCATAGAATCATAATATGGAGGGATTATGTAATCTTTATAAACTGCTGCATCAATTCTAACTCCGGGACCTCCAGGGGAGTAATAAGAGGTAATTCTTCCTGGGGATGGAGCAAAATTTTTGTTAGGGTCTTCAGCATTTATCCTGAATTCTATTGCATATCCTCTAAACTTAATATCTTCTTGTAGGAATGGTAATTTTTCTCCTTCTGCAATTCTTATCATTCTCTGTACAAGGTCAACACCTGTTATGGTTTCTGTAACTGTGTGTTCAACCTGTAGTCTTGTGTTCATCTCAATAAAGTAAAAGTTATCATCTTCATCAACCAGAAATTCTAAAGTTCCAACACTTTCATACCCAAGTTTGAACATTGATTTAACAGCAACTCTGTATAATTCCCTTCTTACTTCTTCGCTGAGACGGGGAGATGGTGCTATCTCTACAACTTTCTGGTGTCTTCTTTGTATAGAACAATCCCTTTCTCCAAGATGAATAACATTTCCATACTTATCTGCCATTATTTGAATTTCTATATGTCTTGGATTTTTTACATATTTTTCTATGAAAACATCACCTTTTCCGAAGAATTTTTCTGCCTCACTGGTGGCTGATTTGAATAAATCCTCAAAATCTTCTTCTTTTTCAACTATTCTCATACCTCTACCGCCACCACCGTAAGCAGCTTTGATAATAACTGGAAATCCTATCTCTCTGGCAACCTTTTTGGCTTCTTCAAGGTCTGTTATGGATTCATCTGTTCCTGGCAGGACTGGAACGCCGACTTCACGCATTGCGATTTTTGATTTTATTTTGTCTCCGAATAATTCTATATGTTCTGGTTTGGGACCAATAAAAATGATATTTCTCTTCTGGCAGTATCTTGCAAAATCTGCGTTTTCAGACAGAAATCCATAACCGGGATGTATAGCATCACATCTGGTTTGTCTTGCAAGGTCAACTATTTTATAAAAGTTTAGATAGGCTTTCATCGGGTCGCCAGGTATCATGTAGGCTTCATCAGCCTTCTTAACCCAGATACCATTATGGTCAGCTTCAGAATAAATAGCAACTGTTCTTATTCCAAGCTCTTTACATGCTCTGATTATACGGGTTGCAACCTCTCCTCTATTTGCAACCAGAACTTTTTTAATTTTTTTCTTCCTCATGTTTGTCTCCTAATCAATAACAATTGTTTCCTGATTTTCTATAAATGCTTCGTGTAATGCTCTTACTGCAAGTTCTGCATATTTTTCATCTATCAGACAGGATATTTTGATTTCCGATGTGGAAATAGCATAGATATTTATTCCTTCCCTGTATAGAACCTCAAACATTTTTCCTGCAGTTCCTGCATGGGTTTTCATTCCCAGACCGACTACTGAGATTTTTGCTATTTTGTCATTTCTCTCTACACCTGCAGCTCCAACTTCCTGTGCCACTTCTTTTGCAATTTCTTCTGCAAAGTCAGCATCTGTTTTATTGACGGTAAATGATATATCTGTATATCCTTCGTGGGATACATTCTGGACAATCATATCAACAACTATGTTGTTATCTCCCAGTGCCTTGAACAGTTTTGCTGCAATTCCTGGTTTATCTGGAACTTTAACAACCGTTATTTTGGACTCTTTTAATTCGTGGCTTATGCCTCTAACAGCTACCCTTTCCATCTCTTCATTTTCCTCCACTATCCATGTTCCATCCTCATCAATAAATGAGGATTTTACATGTATTTTAACGCCGTATTTGGCTGCAAATTCTACAGACCTGATTTGCATAACTTTTGAGCCTAATGAGGCCATTTCCATCATTTCTTCATAAGAAATCACAGGAATTTTCCTTGCATTTTCAACAATCCTTGGGTCTGCTGTGAAAACCCCTGTAACATCTGTGTATATCTCACATACATCTGCATTTAAAGCTGCAGCCAGTGCAACGGCAGTCGTATCTGAACCGCCTCTACCAAGAGTTGTAATATCTCCATATTCATCAATTCCCTGAAAACCTGCAACAATAACAACTTTTCCTTTATCCAGTTCTGCATGTATTCTGTTTGTATCTATTTTCCGAATTCTTGCTTTTGTGTGGGCATCATCAGTGATAATGGGCACCTGCCATCCTGTCAGGCTTATAGCATCTATCCCAAGCTCCTTTAATGCTATTGCAAGAAGACCAATGGCAACCTGTTCCCCTGTGGAAACAACCATATCCTGTTCCCGTGGGTCTGGTCTGGAGGAAAGTTCTCTGGTAAGGCCAAGTAGTCTGTCTGTTTCCCCTGACATTGCAGAAGAAACGACAACAACTTTATTACCTGCATCTACTGCTTTTTTTACCTTGTTTGCAACATTTTTAATTCTTTCTATACTACCTACTGATGTTCCTCCGTATTTCTGGACTATTAAGGGCAATTAAACCTTCCTCCTTTTTCACTAAATAAAATTAAATTTTCCCACTCTAATTATACCATTTAGGGCATTTGTGACGAATATATAATCTGCTTTTTTCAGGTCATCAAGATAAAATCTTCCTTCAACCACCGTCCAGCCATCTTTTTTGGCTTCTTCTATTACAACTTCCCTTGTGATACCGGGTAAAATGCCACAATCAACAGAAGGTGTGTATAAAAATCTACCCTTTATCCAGAATATATTTGCTGAGGATGTTTCTGTAATCTCATCGTTTTCATTTAGGAAAACAACATCATCAAATCCATTTTCCCTTGCGTATCTTTTACCTAAAACATTTCTCATATAATTGGTGGATTTTATTTTTAATAACGGGTCTGAGCTATGAACCTTAAATGGTGCAATAGTTAAAGATATTTTTTCTTTTTGCCGAGGTCTAAATGGTCTTACAATGGTTAGAAGTTTACTGGATACTGGTAATACTGAAAACTCAGAATTCCCTTCAGACACCAGAATGGTTTTTACATATAAATCATTTCCTTCTGCCTGTTTGACAGTTTCCTCAATATAGTAGATGTAATCCTCCTCTGTTATAGGAGAAATTCCAAGGGTTTTAGCACCTCTAACAAGCCTCTGGTAATGCTTTTTTATAAATTTTGGTAGACCTTCATTATATCTAAAGGTCTCAAAAACACCTTCCCCATACATCAGAGTTCTGTTAAAATGCTCAATCTGAATTTCTTTACCGTTAAGTGTTAAAAGTTCATTCATCTCACCCACCTCTTGTATATTAGATATCTTTTTTCAAATCCTGAAAAATCTCCATGTAAAGCTTTAAATACATATTTTAATAAAATTGCAAATCTGGATTCACTTCCTTTTTTGTATAGATAACCTTCCCATAAAATTACAGCCCCATTTATTTTTTTGTAGGTTTCGGGTTTAATTAATGCCAGCAGTGGTTTTTCTGTAGAGAGTTTTATAATTTTTTTTGTTGGAATATCTCTATAGACTTTTCTTCTGGCATAAAAAGGAAGATTATGCCAAAAACGATTTTCTACGTATAAAGGAATATTTTTCTCAGGCACATTATCATTTATCGCAATACCAATTTTGTCATAAGGTCTGAATTTTTCCACAACAGGTAAAATAGAAACAACAAACACATAAAACAATACAAGCATGGATATAAAAGGAAGAAGCCTAATTTCTCTATACCTGACCAGATAAAGAATAGGGAAAATAGCTGCAATGTAATACATATAATCAAGTTTAAATATGTAAACCATACCTGCTATCACAATAACTGCAGTAGCAACGGGAATTAATAAAGATACACTGTAAAAGACTTTATCAATCTTACTTTTAGGTGAATATCTAACCAGATAATAAGCAACCATAATGGACATTGCCCCGTGTGCCTGAATAATATAAACAGGGATTTTTCCCTTTGCTATAGTGAATATAACCAGCATTGTTAAAAGCCATACCAGAGGAAATAGCAACCCTTTAACCTTATCTTTTATAGCCTTAAAAGTACTGTAGTAAACCATAATAGAATAGGGTAGAAATCCCCATAAAATAGCAATAAAATAGAAGAACAAATCAGAAAATCCTTTGGATTTTTTTGTTAAAGCTCTGTGAATAGTTTCCCGTAAGGTAACCTCAACAAAGTCCTGTCCAAATTTCATATAGGCATAAACATACCAGCTAAAACCAATAACAATAGCAATAGGTATCCCTATCTCAAGATGGAGAAACTTTAAATCTTTGAAGAATTCTCTTAATCTGAAACCATTTTCAAAAAGTAAATAAAAAATAACTATAGCACCGATTACAATCAGATAAGGATATCCTTTAGTCAAAATGGTTAACCCTAAAGCAATGTAGGAAAGTAAAATATAAAAAAATCTTCTTCTTCTATACCCAACAATAAAAAAATAAAGGGTTAATGTGAAAAAAAATGTAAGTGGCACTTCTGGAGAAGCATATCTGGAATTTATAACAAACTGAAAGCTAAAAGCCATTACAGCAGCAGCAACAATACCGACTTTTCTATCAAACAGCTCTTTACCTATTAGATAAACCAAAATATTTGAACCTAAAGCTGTCAGAACAATAGGAAATCTTGTTGCGAACTCGTTTATTCCAAAAATTAAATAAGAAATAGCCACTAACCAGTAGGTCATAGGGGGTTTATTCAAACGGGGCTCATAGTTGTAATAAATATCAAGAAAGTCCTTTTTTTCCAACATTTCCCGTGCAGCTTCTGCATAAAAAGCTTCATTGGGTATCCATATATCATTGAGCCAGATATTCCAGAAATAAATAAAAACTGTAAAAAACAAAAATAAGGCTACAAACCATCTATTGTTTAACAAACTATCTAACTTTTCCTGTGACATATCACCTTTCTGCTCCTGTTTTTCCGTTAGAATATTCTAATATATTTAGAGAAAGGAGGTTTAATTGGAAATATATCTTCCGGTTGCAGATGTTACAGTTAATATTTTTGTAATTATTGCTCTGGGTATTGTAGTTGGATTTTTCTCAGGTCTCCTTGGAATTGGTGGAGGAATTATACTAAATCCTGCTTTAATCAAACTTGGTATCCCTCCTATCGTAACTGTAGGAACCTCAGTTGCTCAGATGGTAGGTGCAACCGTTTCAGGATTTTTAGCCCATTTAAAGCTAAAAAACATTGATATAAAACTTGGCATAGTTATGATACTTTCAGGTTTTGTTGGCGGTGGATTTGGAGTATTTCTGGCAAAAATACTTGAAGAAGCAGGATATTTCAGGATATTTGTTCTGTCTTTTTATGCTTTTTATCTGGCGTTTACCGGAATAACAATGTTTATAGATGTTTTAAAAAAGAAAAGAGGAGAAAAGAAAAAAAGTGCAGTTGTTAGATTTCTTGGAAATCTACCTTTTAAATACCAGTTTGAATTTGGAACATTTTCTATTCTGATACCTATTTTCATAGGTTTAATCTCTGGATTTCTTGCCGCTGTTATGGGTGTGGGTGGTGGATTTGTTGTAATACCAGCTTTGATATATCTTGCAGGTTTACCTGTTCATAGGGCTGTTGGAATGAGCCTTTTCCAGATGATTTTTATAACTTCGTTTCTCACATATTTCCATGGGACTGTGAATTATGGGGTTGATATTGTTCTTGCATTAATTCTTATGGCTGGCTCCTCTTTCGGTGCTGTTTTTGGTTCAGCCGTAGGACAAAAAATTAACAAAAATATAACCAAATTTATTATGGCTTCTCTGGTATCTGCTGTTTCAATAATGAGTTTTTATCAACTGTTTTTTGAAAAGGAAAAGAAAAAAGAAGCCTTCCATACTGTTCATAATACCATTTCAGACTT
>JALWLQ010000118.1 GCA_027084095.1 Persephonella sp. | reverse complement strand
AATTTTGATATAGACCTTGCCTTAAAAAAATCCTCGGAAAACCCTGTCTATTATGTCCAGTATGCCCACGCAAGAATATGTAGCGTTTTCAGGGAAGCAAAAGAAAGATTTGGATTTGACCCTGAAACAGATTTTGAAGCAGATATATCCCTTCTAAGGGAAGAAACTGAAAGGGCTTTAATAAAAGACCTTGCATTTATACCAGATTTAATCAGAGAAGCTGCTGTTAAACAGCAACCCCATAAGCTAACACAGATAACTTATGAGCTTGCATCCCAGTTTCATTATTATTACAACAACTTTAAGTTTTTAATCGGTGATGACGAAAATTTAATGAGGGCAAGACTGTATCTTTTAAAGGCTATCAGGGAAGCCCTCAGAACACTTTTCAGGCTTATGGGAATAACACCTGTAGAGAGGATGTAAGATGGATCAAGATTTAAAGGATGCAATAAAAAGAATAGAAGAGGTAAAAAATAGACAGGAAAAGATAGAGAGGATAATAATATTTCTTTCAGGAATTTTTATAGTTATAGTATTCGCAATTATAGGGATTTATCTATACTCAGGAAAAGATAAAACTGTGTCTGAACCAGAAGTAAATATTGTTGCTGAAAGTGCTCCTAAGCCTGTAAATTCGGTTTCTAATGAGCAGAAAATTCAAGAACAGGAAATTTCTAAAAGTCAGACAGCTATTCCCCAGACAAAACCAGAACAGGAAACAGAAAAGGAAAATAAAAAAGAAATTGCTGATAAAGAAGTAATTAAAAAATTAGAGGAAAAAACTGTAAGTCAGGTAACTGCTATCAAGCTGGAAAAGAAAACAGAAGAGAAGCAAATAGCAGAAAAATCAGAAAAAACAGTTTCTTCTAAACAGGTTAGAAAGGAAAACAACCAGAAAACCAAAAAAACAGAAGTAAAGAAGGAAGATAAAAAAATTGCAAAGAAAACAGAAAAGGTAGATAAAAAGAAAACTCTAAAATCACAAAAAAATAATAGCTCTTCAGTAGTTTCAAAACTACCTTCAGGTTATTATATACAGATAGGAGCTTTAAGTTCCCTAACCAATGCAGAAAAGCTAAAGAAAAAACTTAATCTTCCCAATGTTTATATTCATAAAGAAGGGAAACTGTACAAAGTTTTAATTGGAAGTTTCAAAAACAGGAAAGAAGCTTATGAGTTTAAGAAGAAACATAAACTTTCAAAGGGGTTCGTTCGTAAACTGTAAATATGCTAAAATCTTTTAGATGAAAATACTATATCGTTATATTAGCTGGAATTTAATAAAAAATTTCTTACTGCTTATTGGTTTTTTTTCTATAGTAATTGTGTCTTCTCAGCTTCTCCATTTACCCTCTGTTCTTTACCATATTGGTTTTTTTAAATTCCTGCAGGTTTTATTTTTTGTAAATCTTTCATTTTTAAAATATCAGGTATTTTTTGGATTTTTTATAGCTTCTCTTATAGTTGGTTATTCTTTACGGGAAAATAGAGAAATATATGCAATTTACTCTTCAGGAATTTCCCGAGGACAACTAATTTCTCCTGTTTTATGGTTATCTATTGTTTTTGTGGTAGTTGCAGGTGTTATAAGTCTTTTCCTTGTACCTTATGCAAACAGGGAGAGGGCACAGTTTATAACTGTCAATGTTAAGCAGCATATACTTGATTCTATCTCTGAAAAAAATTTTATGAAACTTTCAGAAAGATTAACTATTTATGTTGATAAAAAAAATGAAAACTCAATGGAGGATATTTTTATATACAATGGTAATGGTGGGTTAAGTATATCAGCTAAAGAAGCCACATTTAAGGGTAATCATATAATTCTAAAAAATGGATATATACAAATTCCTTCTCAGGAAGGTTTTAATTTTCTAAAGTTTGAAAAATATGATTTTGATTTGTCTGTTGACTATATGAAAAAATATGAGTTTGAAGATTTAGAAAATAAAAAACTTATAGAATTTATCAAAGGTAAAGATAACAAGCAGAAAAACAGGGCTATTGCAGTTCTAACAGATAGAGTTCTTTTTACCATCCCATTTTTATTTATAGGAATTATAGGTCTTTTGATGGGAATTCAGATTGAAAAAAGCAGAGATACATTGATTGGAATTGCTGTTATTATCTCAATTATTTATATGACGTTTAATACTTATTTTATAAAGCTTATCCAGAAAGGAAATCTGCATCCTGCTATATATCTGATTGTTGTTATAGGTTACTTTGGGGTTATACTTTTTTGGTTATACAGGAAGAAATAATTACTTTTGTATTACTGATTGTAGGTCTTCATAAAATGTGGGATAAGATATATAAGCACAATCTGCATCTTTTATCTTAATACCCTCCTCAGAAATTAATCCTAAGATACTAAAAGCCATAGCAATTCTATGGTCTTTATAGCTGTCTACCACACCACCTTTTATTTTTTGTTTTCCTGATATAATCATCCCATCTGGAAGTTCTTCTATCTGGAGACCAAGCCTTTTAAAATTCTCAACTACAGCTTTTATTCTGTCGCTTTCTTTTACCCTGAGTTCTTCTGCTCCTGTTATAACTGTTTCACCTTCAGCCTGTGTTGCTACTATTGCAAGGACAGGTATCTCATCAACCATAGAGGCAATATCTTCTTTTTTGATTTTTATTCCTTTAAGGTCAGGTGAGTATTTAACTATAATGTCTGCAATATGTTCTCCAGCTTTTTCTCTTATATTTGTGTATTCTATATCTGCTCCCATTTCCTTTAGTTTTCTGAAAAATCCATCTCTTGTTGGATTAATTAAAACATCTTTAAGAGTAAGTTCAGAACCAGGAACAATCACAGCTGCAGCTGCAAAAAATGCTGCTGAAGAGGGGTCTGCCGGAACATCTATTTCTATTGGAGATAAAGATTTTCCAGATTTTATGCTGACTTTGTAAATATTGTTTTCCTCTATTTTTATATCTGCTCCCATAGATAGAAGCATTTTTTCAGTATGGTCTCTTGATTTGACAGGTTCTTCAACGATAGTTTCTCCTTCGGCGTTAAGTCCTGCCAGTAAAAGGGCAGACTTAACCTGTGCACTTGTTTTTTCATTAAAGAATTTTAATCCTTTAAGTCTATTTCCTTTTATTGCAACAGGAAGGAGGCTATTATTATTTCTTCCGTATAAAATTGCATTCATCTGTGATAAAGGTTTTATTACCCTTCCCATGGGTCTTTTTCTTAGGCTGTCGTCTCCTGTCATTACAGCAAATAAATTTTGTCCTGCAAGAACACCCATAGTTAGCCTTGTTGTTGTTCCTGAATTACCCATATCAAGAATATCATCAGGTTCGGCAAGCCCTTTTAAACCTTTTCCATGGACTTTCAAAACCTGATTTTCATCTTCTATTTTGATACCTAATTTCCTATATACATTAAGAGTTGTTAATGTATCTCCTGCTCTGAGAAAATTTTTTACAGTGCTTATGCCTTCTGCAAGGGAAGTGATTATAATTGCTCTATGTGAGATGGATTTATCAGAAGGAACTCTTAGACTTCCTTTTATGGATTTTACTTTTTTGACTTCCTTTTCCATTTATCCCTCTATGAAGAGTTTATAAATTAAATACATAATACCCAGAATGTTGGCAATTATCAATGCGTAGATAAGTACCTTGTTTTTTGTAAAATAGTCTATCGAATTTCCTGCAACCATATCTGGATTAAGAGTTTCCTTTGCTGCATCAACATTCTCAGGTTTAATTACAAAAGAACCTAACATAAATGCTGACATCAAAGAACGGGAAGCAAGTATATTGATTAGTCTGGGAATGCCTTTGGAATACTTATGTATTCTTTTGATTGCCTTGTCATCAAATTTGATATTACCTTTACCTGCTATAGCAAGACGATGGTATATATATCGGAATGTTTCATCTTCAGAAAGGGGAAATAATTTTATTTTGTTAGTTATTCTCTGATTTAACTGTCTCAACTCAGGGAGTTTTAATTTTTTATCCAGTTCAGGTTGTCCCAGTAATATTATCTGAACCAGTTTTTCGTTTTCTGTTTCAAGATTAGAAAGTAGTCTAAGTTCTTCCAGTGTTTCAACAGGTAAGTTCTGAGCCTCATCAACAATGATCATAACTTTTTTGCCTTCTCTTACTTTTTCCTCAAGAAAATCTCTGAATTTTTTTAGAAGTTCGTGTTTGGAATCTGCTTGTATAGGAATTCCCAGGTCATCAAAAACTACCTTTAGGAATTCGTCAGGCTGTAAATTAGGCGTCAGGATAAGGGCATAGATAATATTCTCTTTTAGAGAACTGATAAACTTTCTTATGACGGTTGTTTTTCCTGTCCCAGGTTCTCCTGTTATAACACAGAAACCTTCCCCATGTTTAACTACATATTTAAGTAAATCATCAGCTATTCTATGTGCCCTTGATGGATAAAAATATTTATGGTCTGGTGTTATTTTAAAGGGGTCTTCCTTGAGACCAAAGAATTCCAGATATGTCATTGTTTTTTCTCCCCTTTATCTTCTTTAGGGAAGAATATTGTTCTAACTCTTTTTTTCTGACCGATTACCTCAGCTTTTTCTGTATCAAGATAATATATGATTTTGTCCCCTTCAATTATATTGTTATTTTGTTGTAATTGGGCATTTCCTGTCAGTATTATGTAGTTTTTGTCTTTAAAATATTCTGCTTTGTCACTTCTTCCAGTTCGGTCTCCTTGTTTAAAACGGACATTTCCAATTGCTATAATCCGACTTATATCTCCTTTCTGGTCAAGAATTATTTTCAGTATATCTGAATGTAATATAAAATCTTCTTTTTTTACAACTACATTTCCTTTATATATGAGCAGATTATTTTTTTTAGAGTAATTAAGAGTGTCTGCTTCTATTACAATGGGGATTTGTTTTTTTTCTGGAGTTTCTGCGTATGTTATTCCAAAAATTAGTAGTAGAGCTATAAAAAATCTCAGCATTTATGAACCCCTGTATATTGTTTTTACATTCTCCAGTTTCATATCTTCTTGTTTTAAATTTATAAAAATATTCTCTCCAAAGGTTTCCATATTGTCAGATATAAGTTTCACTTTTGTTGTGTTATAAGCTCTTCGTTCATTAACCAGAATTCTTAACTTATCTGTGTATAACTTCATTTCTCCTGTTGTTATTTTAACATTTTGGAATAAATCTAAAAAATTTTTCTTTTTATGATAGGTTGCCTTATCAGAAATGATAAAAATAATTTCATTATTTTTAGTATATTTCAGGTTAAAGTCATCTATTAAAATTTTATTTTGAAGTTCAATCATACTCTTGCCAGTTAGTATATATTTATCTGAATTTACCCCTATCAGTGTAAAATTTTCTATTTTTCCCTGAACGGGTTTTAAGCTGGAAATTTTAACATCGGTGAAAATCTGGGTTATCTGTGAAAAAAGGATTGATATAACAAAAAAAACAGCAGTATACAGCAGAATTTTATTTTTCACTGCCTTTTCCTTTTTTGGAATGGGCTTTATTTGTATGTTTTCTTCTTAAATCCCATCTTGAGCTAAACATATCTTCAAATATCTCAATATAAAGTTCACTGTTTTCTTTTGCTGCTTTGTCCTTTATATACATTGTAGGACGATGAAGGAGTTTATTGATAATAGCTCTGACTGCAAGGTCTATATTTTCCCTTTCTTTTTCATTTAGATAAGGCATATCTCTGAAAAGTCTTTCAAGCTGTGCTTCCCTAATCTCATCAGCGTAGTTTCTAACTTTTGAGATTACAGGGTTTACCTTTAGTTGTTTTAACCATCTGTCAAATTTGGCGACCTCTTCTTCAATCAGTAGTTTTGCACTTTCTGCTGCTATTTTTCTTTCTTCAAGATTTTTATCAACAACTGTTTTTAGGTCATCTATGTTGTATAGAAATACATTTTCCAGCTCATTAACGTCATCTGCCACGTTTCTTGGAACGGATATATCAATAATAAATACAGGTT
This sequence comes from Persephonella sp., assembly GCA_027084095.1. Taxonomy (GTDB): domain Bacteria; phylum Aquificota; class Aquificia; order Aquificales; family Hydrogenothermaceae; genus Persephonella_A. The sequence goes on along the minus strand of JALWLQ010000118.1, from coordinate 8,955 downwards.
TTCCCTGACGTTGCTTTTCAATAGATTTAAAATGCTCTTTCCTGAGAATAGGCTCTTTTGCACCTGTTGAGACAATGATGATATCTGCTTCAGGGAGAAACTCAAACAGTTTGTTAAATCTTATTGCTGAACCGCCAAATTCATCTGCAAGTTGAACAGCCTTTTCAAAGGTTCTGTTTGAAACAAAAATATGTTTTACACCTGAAGATGCCAGATGCCGTGCTGCTAACTCGGCCATTTCTCCGGCACCAAGGAGGAGAACATTTTTATCTGATAAATCCCCAAATATTTTTTTAGCGAGTTCTATGGCTGCATAGCTTATGGAAACAGCTCTTTTACTTATGCCAGTGGAAGTTCTAATTTTTTTAGAAACATTCATTGCCTTATCAAAAAGCCTTGTCATAATATGCTTGACTGTTTTCTGCTCTCTGGATTTTGAAAATGCATCTTTAAACTGGCAAACGATTTGAGGTTCTCCAATCACCATAGAATCTATACTGGAAGAAACACTGAATATGTGTTTTATTGCTTCTTTGTCTGTGTATAAAAACACATATTTTTTTAATTCTTCAACTTTTATACCTGAATAAGATGAAAGTATCTTAAGGATTTCTTTATAGGAAGTCTGTATGTCGTCGGTTATTCCATAAATTTCTACTCTATTACATGTGGATAAAATACAGCTCTCATATATAGTCGGGATTTGATTAAGCTTTGAAAGGATGTCAGGATATATCTCTTCTGTAATGGCTAACTTTTCTCTTATTTCTACGGGAGCTGTTTTATAATTTAATCCTGTTGCAAAGATTTCCATTTATATCCCTAAGTAGTTATTATCCATAATTATAATAAGTTATTATATATAATATGCGTTTTTTTTGGGCATTAATCAATAAAAAAATATGAAGATGGGGGCAGAATGATACAGAGAGAGCACTGGGGTAGTAGAATAGGGCTTATTCTTGCTGTTGCCGGTAATGCAATAGGGCTTGGAAATTTTTTAAGATTTCCTGTTCAGGCTGCTGATAATGGTGGTGGAGCTTTTATGATTCCATATATGATTTCTTTGCTCTTGCTGGGTATTCCACTGCTCTGGATTGAGTGGGCTCTTGGAAGATATGGTGGAGCAAAAGGTCATGGAACAGCAGTAGCAGTTTTTGATTATATGTGGAAAAATCCAGTAGCCAAATATCTGGGATTTTTGGGGGTTTTAATTCCTCTAATAGTTGTTGTCTATTACACCTATATTGAATCCTGGACATTGCTGTATAGTCTTTCTAGTCTACTTGGAAAATTGCCTTCAACTCCTATAGATGGTGATGTTGAAAACTACCTAAAGCCTTTTGAAAATTTCCTTGTTCAGGAAATAGGACTAAATTCAGGAAGTTCTATCTTTTTAATACCACCTATTGAAACATATCTGATATTTGTTATCACCCTTTTAATGAACCTTTATATCCTGTATAGAGGAGTTAGTGCAGGTATTGAAAAGGTTGCTAAATTTGCAATGCCTGCAATATTTATTATGGCAATTATTCTAATGGTTAGGGTTTTCACCCTTACTTCCCCAGATGGGAGAAACTTTTTAGATGGTCTTGGATTTTTGTGGAACCCTGATTTTTCTGCATTATTAAATCCAAAGGTATGGCTTGCAGCTGCAGGACAGGTGTTTTTTACCCTTAGTGTTGGATTTGGTGCAATCCTGACTTATGCATCATACATAAAACCTAAAGATGATATTGCCCTTAACGGACTGGCAGGGGCTTCTGTTAACGAATTTGCTGAGGTTATTCTGGGGGGCTCTATCGCAATTACCGCATCTGTAATTTTCTTTGGTATAGCAGGCACAGAGCTCATTGCAAGTCAAGGAGCTTTTAATCTGGGATTTATGAGTTTGCCTGCAATTTTTGCCAATATACCTTTTGGTCAGTTTTTTAGCTTTATCTGGTTTTTACTGCTATTTTTTGCAGGAATTACCTCTTCTATTGCCCTTAGTCAGCCTGCAATAGCATTTCTGGAAGATGAGCTGGGATTTTCCAGACAGAAGGCAGTGTTCTCACTGGGAGCATTTTTGTTTATAACAGCCCATATACCTATCTTCATAAAAGGAGCTCTGGATGAACTTGATTTCTGGGTAGGAACCTTTGGTCTTGTGATTTTTGCCCTCCTTGAAGCTGTTTTATTCTTCTGGATTTATGACTCTAAAAAAGCATGGCAGGAACTAACCAGAGATAATGATATAAAGATACCGGGCATATTTTATTATATTATGAAGTATGTAGCTCCTGGTTTATTGCTGGTGATACTTGGTTTCTGGGCTGTTGAAAAGCTACCTGAAAAGCTTACCCAATCCAGCACAGGAATATGGATAGCAAGAGGTTTTATACTTGTTGTTCTCATATTAGGAATTGTTTTAATAAAAATAGCCTGGAGTAAGAGAAATGAAAGAGCATCTACTTAATACTTATGGTGCTTTATTTATGGCAATTTCATGGGGAATAGTTATTGGTCTTAATATCTTTTCCTTCTATAAGATACTGTATAATAATAGAAAAAACAAAACGGAGGATTAAATGGCAGTAGAAAGAACATTAATGTTAATCAAACCTGATGCAGTAAGAAAAGGAGTTGAAGGAAAAATTATTGCTCATGTTCAGGAAAAAGGATTTAAGCTTGTTGCCCTTAAGAAACTAAAACTAACAAAAGAACAGGCTGCACAATTTTATATAGTTCATAAAGAAAGACCTTTTTATGAAGAATTATGCGAATTTATGTCTTCAGGTCCTATTGTTGCTATGGTATGGGAAGGAGAAAATGCAATAGAAAGAATAAGAGAAATTATGGGAGCAACTAATCCTGAAGAAGCTGCAGAAGGAACTTTAAGAAAGTTATATGGAACAAACATCGGTGAAAATGCTGTTCATGGTTCAGACTCTAAGAAATCAGCAGACTATGAAATACCATTTTTCTTCAGCAGGTTAGAAATAGTTGAGTAAGTATATAGATGTATTAATTTTACTACTTATAGGTATCTTAATAGGGGCGAATATCTGGACTACCTTTGTGGTAGCCCCTGTAATCTTTTCCCATTTTGATAAGAAAACAGCTGGCGATATAATGAATTTAATATTTCCTTATTATTTTGCATCTGGCTGGGTAGTAGGAGTAGTCATTTATACATTTATAGGCATAAAATCCATAAAAGATAAAGGAATAATAAGAAGATATTTAGGTTTTATAATTGCTCTTTCCATACTGATTTTATCCCATATGGCTCTTCATAAAACAGTACTTCCTATGGCAAGAACCTTAAACCACCAGTACTATCAACTTCTCCAGGAAGAGAAAAAAGCAGATGCAGAAAAAATTCACTCAAAATTCAAGACACTACATACCATCTCAAGCCTGGTAAATTTATTTAATCTTGCCATTGAGGTTTATTTGTTTCAATATTATTTCTTAAGAAGTCGAAAAGAAAGAAACAGTTAAATATTTCTTTAATTATTTTGGGAGGAGAGTATGATAAATAAAAAGTCTATTTTAGATGAAATATCCTGGATAGTATTTGGTGGTTCTATTATTGGTTCCCTTTTTGTAGGAGTTCTGGTCTATTTCCTTCTAAACTCAGCAAAAGTAGAAGATGCTCTAATTAAAGCTATTTATTCTATAATTATAATACAGATTGCCTTTCTTATTCCTGTATATCTTATCAGAGCAATGATAGAAAAGTATATAATATCTAAAGTTCAAGAAGTTACCAATGCATTGAAAGAAGTTAGTATGGGAAATCTGGATTATGAAATAAATATAGAAGGAGATAATGAATTAGCAGAATTAGCTAAATCGTTTGAAAGAATGAGAATAAGTATGAAAACCATAATAGAAAAACTTGAAGAGGATGATTTCTGAGCTGTGGGGGAGATATGGAACTTGATAACAAGTTAAAACAGATACTTGATAAGCTATATACAGAAACGGGAGCTTCTTTCAGTGGTATTTTTAGGGAAAATGAAGAGGAAATAGTCAGGACAGTCTATCCTGAAAAAGAAAAATATCTCTCTGAATTAATCAAACTCATAATAGAGAGAGGACACCAAACCAATGAAATTATTGAAGATTTTGGAGAAGAATATATTTATGCCGAGGGAAAAGATATATCTATCTTTGTTATATTCGTTACCCCTGAAATCTCTATAGCCTCTATAATAGAAGGAGATATAAAATTCGCCCTTCTAAAGCTTGTTCATATTGCAGCAGCAAAAAAAATCCGTGAACTTTATATGGGAAGTGATAAAGAAGAAAAACTTCCAGAAGGTTCGGAACCCCAAAAAATAACAGAACCATCTAAACCTATAGCCTCGTCAGAAACACCTTCCATTTTAGAAACATCTTCTGTATTAGAAAGAAACAATCTTGAACATACGGAAGAAACTATAGAAATAGTTCCGTTGGAAAAGGAAATACCAGAACTTGAAGACGAGAAAACAGAAATTACAGTAGCCGATGTTCGAGATAAATTTATAGAAGATATAGAGGAAATAGAAAAAGCTCAAGAAGAAAAACAAACAGAGGATATTCCTGAATTAGAAAATGTCCTGTCTACCCCTTCGGAGGAGAAAGAAGAAGAAAAAAATACAACCAAAAAAGAAGAAACAATAGAAGAAGACATACCTTCCTTAGAAGAGATATTAGGTGTAGATGAACTACAACACCAAGAAGAACAAAAGGAAGAAAACAAAGAAAAAGTAGAAGAAACAGAAGAAGTAGCCGACAAAGAAGAAGAAAAAGAAGAGGAAGAAAAAGAAATGGAGCCGATATTACCTCCAGTAGAAGAATATGAATACTTTGACCCCTCTGTTTTAGAAAAAGTAAGAGAAGCACTGGTAATGGAGATAGGACCTATTGGTAATTTCTTATTCAAAAAAAGACTAAAAGAGTTAAATATAGACCCCGAAAAGATAACACAAAAACAACTGGACAACTTAATAAAAAAGTTATTAACTGATATTATAGATACTAAGAGAAAGGAAAACTTTATTAAGAAAACATCTAAGTTTTTATGATATAAATTCTGTTATAGCTGTATAAATTAGGATATACTACTAAAGTTTGTGTACACTAAGGAGGTTGAGATGGCAAGGTTTGATGAAATTCTTCAAAGTGTAGTAAGAAATTCAGGTGCAGAAGGAGCAGTACTTGTCAGTCCCGATGGCTTAGCAATAGCTTCCATATTGCCTGAGGGAGTAGATGAAGATAGAGTTGCTGCTATGGGTGCAGCGATACTTTCACTTGGGGAAAGGGTTACAAGCGAACTAAACAAAGGAAACTTAGAGCAATTATATGTGAAAGGGACTAAAGGATATATGATATTTACAGGGATTGGGGATTTAGCAGTTTTAGGTATATTAGCCCCTGCAGATGCAAAGTTAGGATTATTACTTATGGAGATTAAAAGAGCAGCTAAACAAATAGAGGAGAATTTGATTTAAAGGTTAGAATATGGCGATAACTGGCAACTTAGAGACTTTTAACTTTATTGATATTTTCCAGATACTAAAACGTGATAAGAAGGATGGAATTCTGGTAGTAGAGTCTCCAGCTAAGAAGTTTGCTGTTTATTTTAAAGAAGGAGATATGGTATATATACGGGAGGTAAAGAAGGTATTCTATATATATCTTGACCTGGATTTTAATCAGGTATTACAGAAAGAAGGAATTACAAAAGAAGAGCTGTATCAATATCTGGTATCACGTCTTCCTATACTTCTTGGAGTAAAAAAAGGAAATTTCTCATTTACCCCCGGCTTTATAAAATATCCACCTGACATAAAGCCAGTTATCCCACTGGAAAAAATAATAATGTATTTAAGCAGGCAATTATCCCAGGATGAAGTAGACCGTAAAATTTCGGATATGAAACTCAAGTTTGAAAAAACAGAAAACTGGGAAGAGATAGCGAAAAAATCCCATCTCAGTGAAACAGAAAAGAAAATCCTTTCCTTTATAGATGGAGAAAGGACAGTTGAAGATATTTTAAATGAAACCAGTATAAACAAATTAACCCTGCAACGAATACTTTATGGCTTCCTTGCCACAGGACTGATAAGAAGAAAGAAACCTAAAACGAGAAAAATTGGATTTGAACTTACCAAAAAGCTTTTATCAAAAATAATAGCAAGGATTAAGGGATTATAATGACAGGAGAAAAAAAGAATACGAAACAAAAACAAATCAAAATTGTTATAGCAGGTCCTTACGCAGCAGGAAAAACACAATTTATTAACACCGTAAGTGAAATAGAAACTGTTCAGACAGAAGCAAGAACCACAAAAAAAGGTGAAAAAGAAGTCAAAGACCATACTACTGTTGCAATGGACTTCGGTAGAATTACAATAGATGATGAACATGTTCTTTATCTGTTTGGAACACCAGGACAGTCAAGGTTTGATTTTATGTGGGATATTCTTGGAAAAGGAATGGTAGGACTGGTAGTACTGGTTGATTCTACAGACCCCCAGACTTTCCATGAAGCTCGTAGGATAATAAATTACTTTGAATCAAGATATCCAGCACCTTTTATTGTAGGATGTAATAAGCAAGACTTAAAGGGAGCATGGGACCCTAAAGATATAAGGATTGCTCTGGATTTAGATGAGGATGTTAAAGTAGTCCCATTGGTAGCCAAAGACAAAGAAAGTGTAAAAAATGCACTCTTAATTTTGCTTGAAGAAATAGCAAAATATCTCTAAAAAACCCGCAAAAGCGGGTTCTCATTATTTCTTGATGGCTTCAATTTTTTCTTTCCAATATTTTGCTTTGTTAAGCAGATATTCTTTATCAAAAGGCAGAACTTCTTTATTTAAAACTTTAACTTCTCCATTTACAATAACCGTATCAACATCCAGTCCATTTGAGGAATATACAATCTGTGTATAAGGGTCATAAACAGGATTTATATGAGGGTCATTAATGTCAATCAAAACAATATCAGCCAGCTTTCCAACCTCAATAGAACCAAGTTGGTCCTCCATCAATATTGCCTTTGCACCCCATCTGGTTGCCATAAGGAGAGCCTCTTTTGCATTTACAACGGTAGGATTTTTATTAACTCCTTTGTGAAGTTTAGCAGCTGTAGAAATTTCACCTATAACATCAAGGTCGTCATTTGATGCAGTTCCATCTGTGCCTATAGCTACATTAACACCTTTTTCAATCATTGCAGGAACAGGAGCCACACCTGAGGCAAGTTTTAGATTACTTTCCGGACAATGGGCAATCTTTACCCCTTTATCTGCAAGAATATCTATTTCATCCTCTGTTGGATAAACCATGTGAGCTGCCAGAGTTCTTTCGGATAACACCCCAATATCATTTAAGTGGTGAACCGGCGTTTTCCCATACTTTTCTTTTATTGTATTAACCTCAAATTCTGTTTCTGCAATATGTATGTGGTATACAACATCATAATCTTCAGCCACTTTATAGGCCTTTTTCAGAGTTTCAGGTGAACAGGTATAAGGTGCATGGGGACCGATGGCAGGAATAACATAAGGATGATTTTTGTATTCTTTGATAAAATCGATTGTCTTTGCTATTCCTTCATCTGGGGTTTTTGCCCCAGGAGTTGGAAAATCAAGGATACCGGTTGATAAAACACCTCTAATCCCCACTTCTTTTATAACATCTGCCACAGCATTTTCATAAAAATACATATCCACAAATGTTGTTGTTCCAGTTCTGAGCATTTCATAGACAGCAATCTCTGTCCCATCTTTTACAAACTCATAACTGACAAACTGCCCTTCTGCTGGCCAGATATATTCTTCCAGCCATACCTTGAGAGGATTATCACTACCATACCCTCTAAGTAATGTCATTGCTGCATGGGTGTGTGTGTTAATAAGCCCGGGAATTGCTATTTTCCCCTTTCCTATGATTGTCTTACCAAAATATTCATTCTTTTTATCCTGTCCAATATCTATGATTTTTCCATTTTTTATGATAATATCTGCATTTCTAAATTCAGTTAAATCCTCATCCATAGTGAGAATAAAGTCTATATCAGTAATTATTAAATCAGCCTTTTTTAAAGCCATTAAAAGCCTCCTTATTGAAATCTCTTAATAATTATACAATAATAGCCCTATGAGATATTTACTGATTTTTCTACTTACTATTGGAGTAGTTTTCGCAAAAGAGCTTCAAAAGGACTGTTACCAAATATCTTATCTATTTTTTAATGTAGCCAGAAGTTGTATATCTTATGAGACTACAAACAAGAATATCAAGACAACAGTTAGTGCTTATACAGTTGGATTTCTGAAACTACTAAAGGATATTAAATATGAAGGAAGAGCAATCTCTGATATAAGATTTAATTCCGAAAAGTTCTATTTTTTCAAAAAAGAAAAGTCCTTTATAGAAATACATGATTATTTTTTTGACAAAAACTGGATTTATTTCAAGAAAGTGATAATTAAAGGAGCTAATGAAAAGGTGATTAAAAAGAAGATAGAAAACAAAAATTTTACAGACCCCCTGACAGCAACGCTTTATTATTACAAGCAGATATTAAATAACAAACCAATTGAGAAAAGAATTTTCTTTAATGGAAAAGATTATTATGTTCCTTATGAAAAGAGAAAAAAATTACAGATTAATAACAAAGAAGTTATCTACGTTGAAATAAATCCTACCAAAATAAACATCGGTGGAATTTTACAACCAACAGGTATCTGGAAATTATGGATAGATGCCCGTAAACCACGATTATATAAAGCAGAAATAAAAATCAAAGTTGGAACTGTTAAAATAGTACTGGAAAATAATTAAGACCCGGCACCGACCAACTTTCCCGACCGCTCTCGCGGCCAGTATCATAGGCGCTGGGGAGCTTAACTGCCGGGTTCGGAATGGGACCGGGTGTTGCCTCCCCGCTATGGGCACCGGGCAACT